>DAHVXO010000033.1 GCA_027356675.1 Symbiobacteriaceae bacterium
AGATCTGGTTCGCAATGGTGGCGATCTTGGCAGCAACCGCATCGAGAAGGGGGACGAATTCCGCCTTGATGTCGGCCTTGCCCGAATCGAAGGCCGCACTGCCTGCCAGAGAGATGGTTACGCCCCGCTGCGTCTGATAGACTGTGAACCGCCCGTCGTTGACAAAATCGGCCATGAGTTCCTTGCCGATCCCAACGATAACGTCCCGATAGGGCTGATCCCCGGGCTTGGAGTAGGCCGGCAGTTTGGGGGGGATCTCCTGGGGCAGCGGGACACTCACACCGTCGCCTTTGCCTAACTGGGTGTTGACGATCATGTTGCCGCCGCTGAATGCCGCCTTCAGGTACTGGGCGAGCGCCGTATACTTCGCCTCATCCACTTTCGAGATGGCATAGAGCACGATGAAGAAGACGAGCAGCAGCGTGATCAGGTCGGCGTAGGTCAGGAGCCAGCGGTCGTTACCGGCGCCGGAATGGCCGCCGCCACCCCCACTCTTGTGCACGGCCCACTTCTTACTCACCGGGACTCGCCCCCTCCACGCGACGGGGCCTGTTTGGCCATGCCGGACAGGTAAACCTCCAGCTTCTCACGCAGGGCCCGAGGGCCTTCGCCCGTCTGCAGACCGGTGATGCCGGCGATGTACATCCGCCCGATGAGGGCCTCGTATGCGACATTCTGCTTCACCTTGCTCGCCAGCGGCAACCAGAAAATGTTGGCCAGGAAGATGCCGTAGAACGTCGCCAAGAAGGCCAACGCGATGGCCTTCGAAAGTTCGCTGACGTCGCTTTCGCCCAGATGGCCAAGCACCTGCACCAGACCCATAACCGTGCCGATAATGCCCATCGTCGGGGAGTAGCCACCGGCCGTGCTCAGGACCTCGGCCATTTCGGTGGACTTGTGCTCACTGATCTCAACCTGGGTCTCCATCGCGGTGCGCACGATTTCCGGGTCGGTGCCGTCCACAATCAGCTGCAGACCTCGGGCCATGAGCGAATTATCGATAGAGCGGACGTCGTCCTGCAGGGCCAGCAAGCCTTCGCGGCGGGCCCGTTCGGACATGGAAACGAGCCGCTCGATAATCTCCTGCGGGTCCTCCTTCGTCGTGTGGAAGGCGGATAAAAAAATACCGGGCAACTTGCGAAGGTCGCTGACCCGAACGCCAATCAACGTTGCGCCAATCGTACCGCCTACGATCAGAACCAGGGCCGATGGTTTCCAGAGGGCTAGAAGGCTGCCGTTATCAAGCAGGACGGAAGTGACCAGTGACGCAAGTGCGACGAGAAGGCCGGCGATTGTGGTTAGATCCACCGCCAAACTCCCTTCCTTTCCCGGAAACAAACTAGCTCTCCAATGTATCGAACGCTTGAGCGTGTATGTTAAGCGGCCAGAACGATTGCTCAGGCGTCCATGCTGGGCCGGAGCACCCATTCCTTCAGATGCCCTGTGAGCTTCGGGGTGGGCTGAATAGCCACGGCCTTGCGTTCACCATCGTTGCCTTCATAAACGACCACCCAGACCGTGCCCCGCTGGCTAACCCAGACCGGCGGGCAGAGTGCGACCTCCTCGACTCCCAACTCCATCTGCGCGACGCCATTCCAAATCCAGCGCTGACGCCAGCGGTGCATGTGCAGGAACTGTGCTCGTGGCACATGGAGGCACTGCCAGCCCTGTGCAATCGACAGGGTGCCGTCTTCGACATAATACGCGACGCTCGATAGCACCCAGATCACCCAGGCCAGGTAGAACTCCACGGCCAGCAAGAGTGCCAGCGTGAGGAATAGCCCCACGTGCGTCCCGTCGGGGTTTTCGTAGAGACTGTAGGCCACCCAGACAATCCCACCCAAAACCAGGGTGGCTCCCCCCAGGCAGAGGTTGCGCGTGGGCCTGGTGTCAGGCGACTCCGCATGCACGCCCATCCTGGCACTCCTCTCGCCATATCAATCAGAATGTTCACGGCTTCGACCAGCATGTTGCGAAATCCTTCCCGGGTAGACAGGGTCCCAGCAGAGTGGTAGATTCTCACTATATCTATTTCGTAAGCAGAAGGGATTTTGATGGAGCGCTGGCGTCGTGACCTGTATATTCTCTGGGCCTGTGCCTTCATCGTCCAGGCCGGCTTCAGTCTAATCATGCCATTCCTGCCGCTCTACCTGGAGCAGTTGCACGTGCAGGGAGCCGCCGTGCAGATGTGGTCGGGCGTGATCTTCTCGGCCAACTTCGTTGTGATGGCAGTCGTCTCACCAATCTGGGGGGCGTTGTCGGATAAGGTGGGCCGCAAGCCCATGATGCTGCGGAGCGCCTTTGGCATGGGCGTCGTGGTCTGGCTCATGGGGCTCGTCACGAGTCCCTGGCAGCTATTGGGATTGCGTTTGCTCCAGGGGGTCGCCTCCGGGTTCATTCCCGCCACGGTGGCGTACATCGCCAGCGTGGCGCCACGAGAGCGCTCCGGCTACGCGATTGGGTTGCTGACCACCGGCCAGGTGGCCGGCAACATCATGGGCCCGCTGGTCGGCGGCGTCCTGGCCAAGACCATGGGCTACCGGCCGATCTTCTTTGTCACGTCACTGTCCTGCCTGATCAGCGGTCTGATCGTCTTCCTGATGATCAAGGAGTCGTTTACGTCCGTGGCGCGACCCAAGGGGGCCGGGCTGAAGAGCGCAGTCGCCCTGGTCAAGCAGTATCCCGTGGTGATTGGCGTCTCCGTACTGCTGTTCCTCAACATGGTCTCCATTCTGACGGCGGAACCGGTGCTCACCCTTTATCTCCGGACCCTGCGGGCCCCGCAGGAGTGGGTCCAGCTGTTGTCCGGGCTGGTCTTCTCCATCACCGGGGTGGCGACCTTGCTCGTGGCGTCCCAGGTGGGGCGGCTGAGTGATCGCATCGGCTCCCGCCTGGTCCTGTCCGTCTGCCTGTCCGGCGCCTCCGTCATGTATGTACTGCAAGGGTTTGCAACTTCAGCCTGGCAGATGGTCGTCATGCGCTTTGTGCTCGGGCTCTTCACTGGTGGCCTCATGCCCGCGGCCAACGGGCTGCTCGCCCGGTCCGTCCCGCTGGAGGTCCAGGGACGCATCTTTGGGCTGACGAGTTCGGCCATCTTCCTGGGAAACACCGTGGGGCCGCTGCTGGGCGGCGCCATCGCCGCCTCGTTTGGCATGCGCACGGTCTTTCCCGTGACCGGCGCCCTGCTGCTCGTGACACTGGGCTGGGTCTTGACCGGAGTGAGGGACCATCCCGGGACAGAGCCCGTGGGCGCACACTGAACTGCGAGGCGTACATGCAAAGAACCGGCCTGCGCTCCCGACGAGCGCAGGCCGGTCCTCTTTCCGATCGCCCGGATTACATCATGTCCATGCCGCCCATGCCGCCCATGCCGCCGCCAGACATCCCAGAAGCCCCGTCCTTCTTCTCGGGCTTCTCGGTGACCAGGGCCTCGGTGGTGAGCACCAGGGAGGCGAT
>DAHVXO010000038.1 GCA_027356675.1 Symbiobacteriaceae bacterium
CATCAACGGTCTGACGGACTGGCAGCATCCCTGCCAGGCCATGGGCGACCTCATGACCATCAAAGAGAAAAAGGGCCATTTAGATGGACTCAAGCTGGTCTATGTGGGTGACGGCAACAACGTGGCGCACTCGCTGATGGAGGCTGGCGCCAGGTACCAGATGGACGTCGTCATCGCCTCCCCGCAGGGCTTTGCGCCCGATCCGGTGGTCGTGTCCCGCACAGGCGCCCGGGTAGCCGTGGGCGCGCCCCAGGGCGCCGTGGCCGGCGCCGACGTCATCTACGCCGACGTGTGGGCCAGCATGGGCCAGGAGGCCGACGCCCAGGAGCGGGCCGAGATCATGCGGCCCTACCAGGTCAACCGGGAGCTCATGTCCCTGGCCAACCCTGGCGCTCTCTTCATGCACTGCCTGCCCGCCCACCGGGGCGAGGAAGTGACCGACGAGGTGATAGACGGCCCGCAGAGCGTCGTTTGGGATCAGGCCGAAAACCGGCTGCATATCCAGAAGCGATCATGGCGTTGGTAATGGGCTAGGACAGGAGGGATTCCCGTGGCGACCTGCGAGGTCTGTGGCGCGGAGCTTCATTCCCCCGAGGCTGCGATTCGTGGCTGCTGTGACGTGCCGGAGGGCAAGAGTGTCGAAGAGCAGTTGAGCTTCTGGCTGGATCATGACCCCGAGCAAATCTGTGTCAATTGCCACAACCTTGCCTGCGAAAGGAGACGAATCCATGCGTAGGACCCGTGTCCTGATCCTCGGCGCTGCCGGGCGGGACTTCCATAACTTCAACGTCGTCTACCGGGCCAACGAAGCTTTCGACGTCGTCGGCTTCACGGCCACCCAGATCCCGGACATCGCCGGTCGCAAATACCCGGCCGCCCTGGCCGGCCCGCTCTACCCGAACGGGATCCCGATCTACGATGAGGCTGACATGGACGACCTGATCCACCGGCTCGCCGTCGACCAGGTGGACTTCGCTTACTCCGACGTGCCCCACGAGTACGTGATGCACCGGGCTTCCCAGGTCATCGCCGCCGGCGCTGAATTCAAGCTGCTCGGCTATCGCCAGACCCGGATTGCGTCCACCAAGCCCGTCATCGCCGTCTGCGCCGTGCGCACTGGGTCGGGCAAGAGCCAGACCTCCCGTGCCGTGGTCAAGACCCTGCGGAGGATGAACAAGCGGGTCGTCTCGGTCCGCCATCCCATGCCTTACGGCGACCTGGAGGCCCAGCGGGTCCAGCGCTTTGCGACCCACGCCGACCTCGACTTGCATCACTGCACGATCGAGGAGCGCGAGGAGTACGAGCCCCACATCGACCTGGGGGCCGTGATCTACGCCGGCGTCGACTATGAGGCGATCCTGCGCCAGGCCGAGCAGGAGGCCGATGTGATCATCTGGGACGGCGGCAACAACGACTTTGCGTTCTACGCCGCCGACATCTACATCACCGTCACCGACCCGCACCGGCCGGGGCACGAACTCTCCTACCATCCCGGTGAGGCGAATCTGCGCATCGCCGACGTGATCGTCATCAACAAGATCGACACCGCCACGCCCGAGGGCGTTCAGCGAGTGCGGGAGTCCATCGCCGCCGTCAACCCGCGTGCGACGGTGATCGACGCCGCCTCACCGATCTACGTGGATGAATCCGATCGCATTGGCGGCGCACGGGTTCTGGTGGTCGAGGACGGCCCGACCTTGACTCACGGCGAGATGAAGTACGGTGCCGGCGTCATCGCCGCCCGCCGCTTCGGCGCCGCCGAGCTGGTGGACCCACGGCCCTACGCCGTGAACTCCATCGCCGCCACGTTCCGCAAGTACCCGGCCACCGGCACCCTGCTGCCCGCCATGGGCTACGGCGACAAGCAGATGCGGGACCTGGAAGCCACGATTAACGCCTGCGACTGCGATCTGGTGGTCTCGGCCACGCCCATCGACATCACCCGGGTGATTCGACCCAACAAGCCGGTCCTGCGGGTCGCGTACGAGCTGCAGGAGATCGGCGAGCCCACGCTGGAGCAGGTCATCACGGAGAAGCTGGGGGCACACCGCGGAACTCCCGCTCTCGCTGCGAGAAGTTAGTCCACGGAGGAGTTTCCCACCGGCGGTGCGAACTGAGGCTCCGGAGGGATGACACGCCGATGGACTTCACGCGACAGAATCGCTGGCAGTGGGGTCTGCTCATTGTGCTGGCGATGGGATTCTTCCTCTACCGGACATTCACGACCAGCGGCGAGCCGACCCCGGCGAACCTGGCCGAGCACCAGCAGGCGATCCGCAACCTCTGGGTGCGGGTGCCGCCGTACCCGGGCGCCGTGGATTTTAGTGAAGCTGCCCTGACGGAGCCCGGCCGGATCATCTCGGAGCGGTTATATCGGGCGTCCGCAACGTACGCGGCGGCCAGCGCCTTTCATCAGAAGGAATTCCCGGGAATCGGGTGGGAGTCTATCGGCGAACAGCCGCACGTGGCTGGGTTCAAGAGCCCCGTGCGGGTCTTCCGCCAGGGGGCGTATCATCTGCTCCTCAGCGTCGATGAACGGGGCGTTCTGCTGCGTATGACCTGGACGCCGGATGGGAACCCAATGGTGGACGTGCGCGCACAATGAGAGACGGACGCTGCCGTCCGTCCCTCCCTGATCGTTCTCACCTTGAACGCCGGGCCCTGGCACAAGCCAGGGCCCTCAGTTGCAGTATTCCTGGAACTGCTAGCTGGATTACTTCCTGCCTTTATTACCTGGGAGTGGTTGCGACGTAGAGGCGCTACTGCCCGCGTGCAAAATGACTGCACCGGCCAAGACTAGCACGGTCCCAGCCACCTGGGGAAGGTTCAGGGGCTCACCTAAGACCAAATACCCCAGAAGTGCCGCGACCACTAGCTCCACTGTTGCCAGGATGCTGGCGTGGCTGGACTCAATAAACTGCAGGCCGGTCAGATAGAGGCCGTAGGCTCCCAGGGTGGGAACCAGGCTAAGGTACGCGATGATGGGTAGAAGCTGGGGTGATTTGACTACTGCCTGGGCTGCCTCCCGCCCGTACAACAGGAGCAGGGCCGCACTGCCGGTGAGCAGGGAGTAAGCTTGTAGTACCCAAGGGTTGTAGCGCTTGAGGCCGTGCTTACCGAAAATCCCGTACATACCATACGCAAAGCCAGCTCCCAGGCCGGTGAGTAGACCCAGGCCCTGAACCTTGAAGGTCTCAGGTTTGTAAGCCCGGGCGACGAGGGCACAGCCAACAAGTGTGAGGATCAGTGCCGTCAACTTATGCCGGGTAAGGGGTTCACCAAGGGTCAGGTAAGCCACCACTGCAACAAAAACCGGTGCCGTATACAGGAGCACAGCTGCTCCCGCTACCGAGATTCGCTGGATCGTGAGAAAGTACAGGAGGTTGTACGCGGCCACGCTCACCAGTCCGTAGGCTGCAAAGTACGGGACGTCCCTCAGCCGGATGCTTAACCACGCTGGCCGCAGCACGGCCAGTGTCACGAGGAGCACGGCGGCTGTCACTACAGCCCGCAGGGTGACGACGACGCCAGGTGTGAGTCCGCTGCCGTACAGGACCCTGCCTACGATGCCTAAGGTTCCCCACAAAGACGCCCCGGCGGCTACCAGAAGATAGCCAAGTAGTCTCTGTCCATCAGTATGATGCTTCACGGTCATCCCCCGTCTCCCAAAGACTTGTTACGCACACAAGCCCCCGAGATCGGGATCCTTCACTTGCGGCACAAGGCCCCGATCCAGGGGTTAGCCGCAGATGGGCACATCATTGTCGATCCGGCGCATCAAAGGCCCTCCCTTCTCCTGAGTCGCTTACAGATTCGCTTAAAGGGCAGCATTCCCTGCAAAGAGACCGGTGTCCGGCCTTCCTGCTGCGGTTGCGCGCAAGACCGGTCAGGACCAGCGCGACGGCCCAGTCTGCGGCTCGTCTCTTTATCTGTCGAGAATCTCTTCGACCCGGGCCTCGGGGCCCAACTCTGCAAAGGCGTCCAACAGTTCTGCCTCATGCAGGGTGCCTAACGGCCGGAGTTCCCGGTCCACCACCAGGACCAGATGGTAGGGTCTGACGCCCAGGTGCTCCAGCAATTCCTTGAGCCGGGTGCCTTCCACGGCGACCAGTTGCCGGGCGTCCAGCACGCGGCGCCGGACCAGCCGCTCCCGCTTGCGCAGGAAGCTGCCGTAAGCGCGGTAGGTCATGCTCTCCAGCTCCCGTCCGGCCCCGAGTCCCAGGAAGAGGCCACCCACCAGGGGCGTAGCAAGGACCTGCCCGTTTTTCGCAAGGACGAGGATGGCCCCCGTTAGCATGGCCAGGCCGCTCAGCCGCCCCGCCCAGACCATCCAGGCCGTGACCCGGCGGTACCCCCAGCGCTGGGCCAGGAGGCCGCGCAGCGCCCGCCCCCCATCGAGGGGGAGGGCCGGAATCAGGTTGAAGAACGCCAGGTTGGCGTTGACCTCGAAGCAGAAACGGAGCAGGCGCTGGTCCCAGAAGCGGTCGTTGGTCAAAAACAGGGCCAATCCGGCCAGGAAGAAGCTCTGGAACGGCCCAGCCAGGGCAACCGATGTCTCTGCTTGCGGGTCGGTCTCCAGCGCCGCATCGAGGCGTGCCATACCGCCCAGCGGGGTCAACTCCACTTCATGGACCTGGAGGCCCAATACCCACGCCACGGCCAGGTGGGCGATCTCATGGGCCGCCAGCGAGCCCAGCAGGATCAGGGCCTCCACGGCACGGCCAGCCACGGCCGCACCGACCAGGAGGACCACAAACAGCCAGTGGACCCGCACGCGCATGCCGCCGATGCGGCCCAGCCTCAGAGTCGCGTCCCCCCCAGACCCAGGTATGCGGCGGGGTCAATCGCCACGTGTCCGCTGCGGGTGCGGACTTCGAAATGCAGGTGGGGGGGTTGGGTCTGCTCCAGGCCGATGGGCCGGGCCAACGCGGCGATGACCTGCCCCCGCTGGACCTTCTGACCCACGCTCACCTGCACGTTGCCCACCTCTGCGTACACGGCCAGGACGGTACCGTGGTCGACCTCGATCAATCTGCCTCGTTTGGGGTCGAGGCGCGCCCCGACCACCGTCCCATCGGCGACGGCGACGACTGGCGCACCTTCCGCCGCCACCAGGTCGAGCCCTTCGTGGAACTGGTCCCCGGTGCCAGGCGGCGGCCAGCCGAAGCCGAAGAGCAGGGCGCCGTCGACAGGCATGAGAGGCTTTTGCTGGGCGTTCGCTGGAGGGGTCGAGCCGGGCCCGGCCACTGCCCCGGTCGCGCCACTCGCCGCCGGCGCGGTCAACAGCCCGCGCTCGGCACCCGGCAGGCCCACCCACTCTCGCACCCGGCCGGCGCCGGCCTCCCAGGCGCCCACGCTCGCAGTCACCCAGCCGCCCCGGGTCTGCGCCCAGGCCTGAGCCCGCGCTGCCGACCCCCCGAAATCCGAGTCGTGGGTCCCAACCCACACGGCAGCGCGCCCCAGCGGACCCAGCGGCACCCTCACAGCCACCAGTGCGACGACGATCAAAGCCGCCGACATCACCACCTGGGCAAACAGCCGGGTCTCCCGCACCTGATCGAGGGCCGCCCCCAGACGGTCGGCGGCGTCGGACCACCGCCCATCCGAGCCTTCGCCGGTCTCCCGCCCGGTTTGCCTGACCATGCCGATCCCCTCCGGTGCCAAGTCTATGGACGGGCCTGCGGATTCAGACGCGCCGGCCTGAAGGACAATATCACAAGAAACGGAGGGCCGAGCCCCCCGTTTCCTATGGCCGCACCAGCTCCAAATCACGCCCTCGAATGCGGGCCATCTCGTCCACTGGCAGCGACAGCAGCGCATCGACCACCACCGGATCGAACTGCGTGGCCGCCCCGGACCGGATCTCCGCCACCGCCAGCTCGTGGCTTCGCCCCTTGCGGCACGGCCGGTTGGAGGTGATCGCATCGTAGGCATCCGCCACGGCGAAAATGCGGGCCCCCAGCGGGATGTCCTCGGCCGCCAGCCCGTCCGGATATCCCGTCCCATCGAAGCGTTCATGGTGATGCAGAATGATCGGGATCGCCTGGTGCAGAAATTCGATCCCCTTGAGCATCCGATAGCCGAAGCGGGTGTGCTGCTTCATGACCGTCCACTCCTGCTCAGTGAGCGGGCCGGGCTTGCGCAGGATCGCGTCGGGAATGCCAATCTTCCCGATGTCGTGCAGCAGGGCACCCCGCATGATCGGCACGAGCTGTGCCTCCGCCACTCCCAGGTACTGCGCCAGCGACAGCGTGTATTGGACCACCCGGCGGGAGTGACCCTCCGTCTCGTGGTCGCGAATTTCCAACGCCTTGATCAGCGCCTCCAGCGTGCCCATGTAGGCCCGCTCCACCTCATCCACGGCCTGGCGCATGTCGGCCACGACGATCGCGTTGCCCAGGGCCGAGGCGGTCAGATGCACGAAGGCCTGCAGGATCCGCACTTCGTCTTCGTCCAGCCTGCGGCCCTCTCCCTTAAGGTAGACCTCAAAGCGACCGAACAACTCACCATCCAGTGTTACGGGGAGCGCGGCCGCCGCCGTCAGGGCCGACCGCTCGGCGATGTCCATCCCCATCGCTTCCTCCACCACCTGCTCTGTCCGCCCGGCCCGGGCTACCTGCAGATGGACGCACGCCGGCGCAAACAACTGGGCTGACGCTCGGGCCACCAGTTGCAGCAAGGGCGAGACCCCGACCTGGGTGCGCGCCAGCGCCGATGCCGCGGTCTCCAGGAAGGCCAGGGCCCTGTCGAGGCGAGTGTGGTTGCGGGCCGTCACGGTGTAGAGCCGGGCGTTTTCCAGCGTTAGCGCCGCCTGGGCCGCAAGCGCCGAGACCAGCGAGATCTCTGCCGTGGAGATGGGCCCACCCGTCTCCAGGTAGACCAGCAGCGCCCCCCGGAACAGATCGTTCCAGATCAGCGGGACGGCGATCATCCCCTCGACGGACGCCATGGCGAAGATGTCGGTCAGCGCCGCCGTCCGGAAATCCCGTGTGAGGTCCTCCACCACCACAGGCTGACGAGTCAGCCGGCACCACTCCACCGGCGAAGACGCCTTGTGCGGTCCCCTGAGCGCCGCCATGAACGGGTCCAGGTGTGCGGCGGGCAGGCCATGGCTGGCCACCAGGGCAAAGTCGCCGGCCGCGTCGGGGCCGAGGACCAGCAGGGCCTTCACGAACCGGGTGTATGTGACGACCTGGCCTACCACCAGGTTGGCGGCCTCCGACAGATCCAGGACCGATAACATCGCCCGCGAGGCCTGGAGCACGGTCTGGAGCTGGCGGTTTCGCTGCTCCAGCAACCGGCTTTTCTCCCCGCTGGCGGCTTCCGAGCGGGCCAGACGCTGGAGCAGGCTGCGGGCGGCGCCCAGGCCCCACCAGGCCATCGCCGGCCCGACCACCAGAAAGAGGCCCAGGTCGATGACCTTGACCAGGACCGGGCCGTGTACCAGCAGACGGCCCCTCCAGACGAACTCATAGACCACGACCATCCCGGCGAGCACTGCCGGCAGCAGCGTCCGGGTCCGCAGCAGCGCAAGCCCGGTGGCCGCACTGCCCCGCATGATTCGCTCCGTCATTGCGATCCCCCAACCCCCTGTCTATCACCGCTGACCATTTAGTTTAACGATCAACTTCGACATTATACGACGGTTTCCTCCCAGGTAATGGGAGGGCAGGGAAAATAAAACGAGACCCGACCGCGTCTGCGGGGGTCTCGTTGTGCTTTTGTGGTTAGTTGGCGACGACCAACCGTAGTTGGTGCAGATC
>DAHVXO010000041.1 GCA_027356675.1 Symbiobacteriaceae bacterium
CGATCTGGGCGCCCGGAATGGATGTCAACGGCCGATTAGCCACCCTGCAATACCCCTTCCTACTGCACAAGCAAACGCCTCGCAGGGTTGCGCGGCTAAACAGAATGCGTGCCTCAATGGCATCTATCTTACCGGGAAAACGGCCTCCTGTCTACTCAATCGCCCAGAGAGGCGAGGCGCATGGGCGCCGGGACGCCGACGACCTGCCGGTACACCTGCTCGTAAAGCGGGACGATCTTGCCTGCACAGAACTCGTCCTGGACGCGCATGGCGCCGGCGTCGCCCATCTGCCGCTGGAGATCCGGGTCCCGGAGGATCTGCAGGGCCCTGGTAGCCATGGCCTCCACATCGCCCACGGGGCAGAGGAAACCGGTCTCGCCATCCACGACCACTTCGGGCAGCCCGCCCACACGGGACGCCACCACGGGGACGCCACAGGCCATCGCCTCCGCAGCAGCCAGGCCGAAGGATTCCTGCTCGGAAGGCAGCAGGAACAGATCCGCCACGGAGAGCAACGGGACCACCTGGTCCTGGTTGCCCATGAAGAGCACCCGATCCCGCAGCCCGAGGGAGTTGACGAGGTCGACGCAGGGTTTCATCTCCGGGCCGTCGCCGATGAGGACAAGCTTGGCCGGCATGGCCGCGGCAATCCAGGAGAAGACCCGGATCGCGTCGTCCGCCCGCTTGACCTTGCGGAAGTTAGACATGTGTACGACAATCTTCTCGCCGCAGTTCGCCAGGCGGCTGCACATGCCCGGCGCCGATGTGCGTTGCCACTGCTCACACTCGAGGAAGTTCGGAATCACGTGAATGTCCACAGTGACGGGCAGGTTGCGGTAGGTGTCCGCCCGCAGGGAGTGCGACACAGCGGTCACAGCATCCGAACGGTTGATGGAGAACGCGATGGTCTCTGTGAAGGACGGGTCGGCGCCCATCAAGGTGATATCCGTACCGTGGAGCGTGGTCACGATCTTCGGCCCCCCTGCCCCCAGCATCTCGCGGGCCAGGAAGGCGGCCGTCGCGTGTGGGATCGCATAATGGGCATGGATGACGTCCAGACCCACCAACCGGTGCACCTCCACCAGCTTGTTGGCCAGGGTGAGCAGGTAGGGCGGATCTTTGAAGAGCGGATAGGTCGGGGTCTCAACCTGATGGAAGTAAACATTGTCGCAGAATGTATTGAGCCGGAACGGCAGGTCGGATGAGATTACATGGACTTCATGGTCCCGCCGAGCTAGCTGCTTGGCCAGCTCTGTCCCGACGATCCCGCTGCCGCCGATACTCGGGTAACATACGATGCCAATCTTCATAGGATCGCTCCCTCCGGATTCACAGCGTCCACCCGAGGCCAGGATGCTCACCAGGGTCGTTCAGTTGGCGGCTGCAAGACTCAGACACCCTTCTGCATATTGGACGCCAACCTTCGTTCCCAGGAGACGGTCGGGTTGGGCAGGCCCACGGGCGAACACCCTTTCGATTTTCCGGGGACAGATGAGCGTTATGTCAACTACGTAGGAGGGTTCACGATCATCGTTGATGAAGTAATAGACCACGCGTCCGGGTGCTCACGTTTGCAAGCTTGGGGAGGCGCCGGTCAGCATGAACCTATCGCAGTTGTTGGACAAGTTGGCGGGCGACCGGACCTTCCGCCAGAACCTGACAGAGTGGCACAAGCTGCCACCGGTTGCCGCCCGGTATGGGGAATTCCCCGGGGCGCTGGACCCCCGCATCGTCGCGGCCCTGCGGGAAAAAGGCATCGCGCAACTCTATACGCATCAGGCCCAGTCGGTAGAGGCCACCCTGGCAGGCAAGAACGTCGTGGTGGTAACGCCCACGGCCTCCGGTAAGACCCTTTGCTACAACCTGCCTGTCCTCAGCAAGGTCCTGCAAGATCCCGCCAGCAGGGCGCTCTATCTCTTCCCCACCAAGGCGCTGGCGCAGGACCAGGTGGCGGAGGTCAAATCCCTGGCAGACCGGCTGGGGGCCGACATCAAATCGTACGTATATGACGGCGATACGGCGCCCCAGGTTCGGCAGATTTGCCGGCAGGCCGGGCATATCGTCATCACGAACCCGGATATGCTGCACACCGGGATCCTCCCCCACCATACCAAGTGGGTGAAGCTCTTCGAGAACCTGCGCTACATCGTCATCGACGAGTTGCACCAGTACCGGGGCGTCTTCGGGTCGCATCTGGCGAACCTGATGCGCCGGCTTCGCCGTATTTGCGAGTTCTATGGGTCCAATCCGGTCTTCATCTGCTCGTCAGCGACGATTGCGAACCCCCGTGAACTCGCGGAAGGGCTGATTGGCCGGCCGGTCACCCTGGTGGACGACAACGGCGCGCCACGGGGGGAGAAGCACTTTCTGCTCTATAACCCGCCGCCGGTAGGGCGGGATGGGCTCCGGGAGTCATCGCTCAAGGCGGCGAGCCGGGTGGCCGGGGAGCTGCTGAGCAATCGCGTGCAGACCATCGTCTTCGCCCGCAGCCGCCAGAACGTGGAGATCCTCACGACCTACCTGCGGGAGCGGGTGGGTTCCGGGCTCGCCTCCCGCATCATGGGATACCGGGGCGGCTACCGCCCGGGCGAGCGGCGGGAGATCGAACGGGGCCTGCGCGGCGGGGAGATTATGGGCGTGGTCTCGACCAACGCACTGGAACTGGGCATCGACATCGGCCAGTTGGAGGCCTGCGTCATGTGCGGCTACCCGGGCACCATCGCCTCGGCCTGGCAGCAGGCGGGTCGGGCGGGTCGGCGGGGGTCCACATCGCTGACCGTCATGGTGGCATCGGCTTCACCGCTGGATCAGTACGTGATCGCCCACCCCGAGTACTTCTTTCACCGGGCGCCGGAACTGGGGCTGATCAACCCGGACAACTTGCTGATCCTCGTCAGCCACCTCAAATGTGCGGCCTTTGAGTTGCCCTTTGTGGACGGGGAGCGGTTCGGGGTCGAAACCACGACCGAGATCCTCGGCTACCTGGAGGAAGAGCGCATCCTCCGGCACACCGGCGGCAAGTGGCACTGGTCGGCAGAGAACTTCCCGGCCGAGAACATCAGCCTGCGCAGCGTCGATGCCGAGAATGTGGTGATCATTGACCAGAGCATCACGGGCAGCAATCAGGTCCTGGGTGAGATTGATCAAATCGGCGCCATGACCATGCTGCACACCAACGCCATCTACCTGCACCAGGGGCAGCAATTCCACGTCGACCGGCTGGAATGGGGCGAGAAGAAGTCCTATGTCCATAAGGTGGACGTGGAATACTATACCGACGCCAACCTGGCGGTCACCATCAAGCCGCTGGAGGTCCTCAAGGAGAAGCGGGAACTGGGCATCGACGTGCGCTTCGGCGAGGTCATGACCGCCGCCAAGGCTACCATCTTCAAGAAGATCCGGCTGCACACCCACGAGAACATGGGCTGGGGGGAAATCCACCTGCCTGAGTACGAAATGCACACTGCAGCCTACTGGGTGGCCCTGCCGGATGATCTGTGCGAGGGCTTCAGCCAGGACGAACTCCAGTCGGCCCTGGTGGGACTGGGACATTTGCTCAAGAGCCTGGCGCCGATGTACCTCATGTGCGACCCCGCTGACCTGCACCAGGTGGTCCAGGTGCGGTCCCCCTTCAGTGACAAGCCTACGGTCTACCTCTACGATGCCTACCCGGCCGGTATCGGTCTGGGTGAGAAATGCTATGACCTGCATCCCATGCTGTTGGGGGCAGCGCTGGACCGGGCCCGGTCGTGTGAGTGCGCGCACGGGTGCCCGTCCTGCGTGGGACCGGCGGCGGAGACGGGGAACGTTACGGGCGCCAAGACCGGTGTCTTGCGGATTCTGGAGCGGGCGATGGCGGATGGCCTCCAGTAGGCAGCCTGCAGCGGGAGGATGGGAAACATGGACCTGCGAGAGCGGCTGCGGCTGCTGAAGGCGGCCGGTGCGGGTCGCCCCGAACAGTCCCCGCCCATACCGGCGCTTGCGTTTGAGACCGAGGCGCGTCCTGCCGGCTCTGTGCCGCTCCCTACCCTGCTGGGCGGCAGCCTCGACGGCTACATCGTGGGCAGCGACGCTGGTGAGACCTTCTACATCGAGACGCGCTATCCAGTGGAGCAATGCCGGGGGCCGCTGCCGCTTAAGCATCTCTTGCAGGTACCCGGCGAGAGCTGGGAGAGACTGGGGTGCGTGCCGCGGACGCTTGACCCGCGCCATGCGGTCTTCCTGGACACGGAAACGACCGGCCTCGCGGGTGGTACGGGCACATATGCCTTCCTGGTCGGCCTGGGTTTCTTCGACCGCTTTGACTTTGTCGTCCGCCAGTACTTCCTGCGCGATTACGCCGAGGAAGGGGCCCTCCTGGAGGGCATCGCGGCGGACCTGGCGCCCTTTGAGGCACTGATTACCTTCAACGGGAAGGCCTTCGACTGGCCCCTTCTGGAGACGCGCTACCGGATGGCGCGCCGCAGGCCCCCCCTCCCGGGCGCACCCCACCTGGACCTGCTCCACCCCGCCCGGCGGGTCTGGAAGGAACGCCTGCAGCAGTGCAACCTGACCAACCTGGAGGCCCAGGTCCTGGGCGTGCACCGGCAGGGGGACGTACCCGGGCATCTGATCCCGCAACTGTACTTCGACTATCTGCGCTCCGGGCGGCTCGGGCCGCTGGCAGACGTGGTGCTGCATAACCGGCAGGACATCGTCAGTCTCGTCTCACTGGCGGGATGGCTCGGGCACATCGTCTCGGACCCCATGGGCCCGACCCCCGACGGCGAACTGGTCTGTGGCGATGACCTATATTCGGTGGGACGGCTTTTTGAGGACCGGGGGCTACTGGCCCAGGGACTGGCCTGTTATGAGGCCGCGTGTGAGCGAGGTACCCCCGCCGTCGGGGAGACCCGGGCGCTGCGGGAGCTGTCACGGGCATACAAGCGGGCCAGGGAGCATGGGCGGGCACACGCCATCTGGCAAGCCATGATCGCGGGAGCGGGTGCCACCAGCCTCTACCCGTACGTAGAGCTGGCGAAACACTATGAACACGTGACCCGGGAATACGAACTGGCTCGAACCATGGCGGCACGGGCGCTGGAATTGGCCCATCGCCGGCGTACCATGGTGGGCACGTATGGACCAGGAACCCTCAGAGATTTGCAGGAGTTGCAGCGGCGCGTGGAGCGCCTCGACCGCAAGCTATCGGCCCGGTGATCAGTTCTGCCAGGATCCCCCCGGTCATAAGAAAGGCCGGGGGGATTCCCATGTTCATCTGGACGCTGAACGGTCGCAGCATGGCACGCCGGTTCACCATCCTGCTCGCCCTGACCCTCATCACGTTCGCCGTGTCGGCCATGGGCATCCGGGGGCTCATGCGGGCCGCGGCCGAGGGCGAGGACCGCCCCCTCACACGCGCCAACAGTCCGGACGACCGGGTTGCACTGACCTTCGATGTCACCTGGGGACAGGATGAGCTGGTCAAGATCCTCGGTGTGCTGGAAGCCCAGGGCGTACACGCCACCTTCTTCGCGGGCGGCACCTTCCTCAGCCTGCATCCGGAGCTGGTCAAGCAGATCGCCGCCAGGGGTCATGAAGTGGGAACCTTGGGCCAGAAGATCGTGGACCTCTCGGTCCTGCCGCAGCCTGAGGTCGTCAGCGGCCTGCTCGCGAGCCAGTCGCTGCTCTCCAAGACCCTGGGGGGACCGGTGCGCTACTTCCGGCCACCGCAGGGGGAAGCGACGCCGAAGGTGGTGCAGGCAGCCCGGATGGCAGAACTCATTACCGTGACCCAGAGCCTCGATGCGCAGGACTACCTGAACCGGAAGGCATCCGATATCGCGGCGCGGGTCGTCAAGCGGGCCGTCCGTGGTGACATTATCCGGTTCACCGCCAGCGACTGGTCGAAGGAGACCGTGAGGGCGCTCCCCGTGATCATCAAGGATCTGCGGGGGCGCGGGTTCAAGCTCGTGCTGCTCTCAGAACTTGCGCCGGGATAAGCAGGGGGCCGGACAGCAAGTTGCGCTGTCCGGCCCCCCCTATGTTCATGCTTGCGTCAGCGATACCGGTACGGCAGTTCCCAGGAGCATTTCGCCCGTGCGGGCGTCAATAAGCGCCTGCACGATCGCTCCAGCCCCTGGCCGGAGCCGTTCGAAGATGCCACCGTCTCGGGCGCCCTGGGTCCGCAGACCCGCCACTATCACGACCCAGGCCGTCTCACCGGCAGCCGCATGTGCACCCACCTGAATGTGGTCGCTGGAGAACGAAACCAGCACCTCGCGGTGGCCCCAGACCGTCAGCAGGTTGTCCAGATGCAACTCCTGCACAGCGATGCCATAGGCCTGCGCGGCCTCGAAGGCCGGCTGTCCCACCGCTTCACCCCACTGGATGTGGAAGGGAGCGAACACGCCCCGGTAGTCCCATCTATCCAACGCGTGGCTGCGAGGTCTCCCGAGGTCCTCTGACACGCTGTAGACCTCCCTGTGCCCCTACGGCCGGCTCTACCCCTCCGGTGCGATCTCTGCATCGGTCAAATAGCATTGTGGGTCGGCGGCCCAAAAGTCACCAGTGACCGCCTCTGCCCGTGTCCGGCTGTTTCCGTTGCAGATGGACAGCCACCGGCACTGAGCACAGCGTCCCGTCAGCAACACCTTGCGTGTGCGCAGACCGAGCAGCACGGGGTGCTTGGCCTTGGTCCAGATCTCGCTGAAAGGCTGCTCATGGACGTTTCCAAAGGTGTAGTAAGGCGTGTGCGCATCAGGCAAGACGAAGCCCCGGCTATCGATGGCAGCCTGCATGACGCCGGCCGGGTTGCCCTCACTTCGCGAGAGCGTCTGCCACATGCGGGCGGCCCGGTCGCGGTCCCACTCGCACGTTTTCAAGTAAGCATAAATCGCATCCGCGTAGTTGTCTACGGTATACAACTCAAAATCCCGGCCCTGAACGCGGTACGCGATGGCCTGCTCCAGCAACTTGTCCATGATCTGCCGGCTCTGTGCGGGCGACGGGTCCAGGTGCTGCCCTTCGGAACTTGCGTACACCTGATGGGCGACAACCAGACGCGGGATGTGCTCACGCTCAATCACTTCGAAGACATGTGGCAGATACTGCCAGGTGCGCTTCCCGAGGTTAAAGACGAGGTTGAACCGCAGGCCCTCCGCCTTGCAGTTGCGGATGGACTGTATGAGCGTCGCATAGGCCCCGTCGATGCCGGTCACATAGTCGTGGACGGTCTCCGGACCCTCGATTCGCGCAGACACGTAACTGACACCAAGGCCCTTGAGCCACTGGGCTACAGTTGCGCTGATGAGCTTCGCTTTGACCGCGACGCTCACCCGCATGCCCAGGCTGGTGGCACAGCGGACGATATCCAGAACGCCCAGACCCTCTTGTGGGTCCCACCCGGAGATCATCAGCATGGAGACCTTGAGCGCGGCGAGATCAGCGACGACCGCACACGCCTCTTCGGGATCCAGTGCCCCATCAGCCTCCCAGTCCACGACGAACCTCATCGCACCCTCGGAGTCCGATTCCGCACCCAGCGCCCCGCGGTCGCCAGCCCAGTTGTGCCGGACTGCAGCCGTCTCGGGAAAGAGCAGCTGGGTCAGATTAATCATAGTGAGCCCCCTCCACGCTGCGCACCTGGTTGATAGGCGCAATAGGGTTCTTCCGCCAAGTAGTGCCCGTGTTCATAGTAGGCCCGGGCCCGGCAGCCGCCGCAGACCACACGGTACTCGCACTCGCCGCACTTGCCGCCCAACAGGTCGGGATCACGCAACTGCTGGAAAAGGGGCGAGTCGGCCCAGATCTCGCCGAACGACTGTTGCCGCAGCGACCCGGCAGGTATGGGCAGATATCCGCACGGCTGGACCGTGCCGTTGTGTGAGATAAAGCAGACGCTGGTGCCTGCGAGACAGCCGCGTGACCCCGCTGCCCGGTTTCCCGGTGCACCGTGGGTGTGTCCGCCCAGGGCGGTCTCCGCCGAATGGCGGGCCCGCATCACGGCACCCGCACCCCCTTGCTGCCGCATGATGCGATGATACTGAGGGGCGCAGGTCGAGCGCACTTCCAGGGTCGTCCGTTCGGAGACCTCGTAGAGCCACTCGAGGACCGCCTCAACCTCTTCGGCCGAAAGCATCTCACGGGCAGCAATCTGGACGCCACAACCCACCGGTACGAGCACGAACAGGTGGCAGGCTTCGGCGCCGCGCTCCTCAGCCAACCGTAGGATGGCCGGCAACTCCGCCTTATTATGCTGCGCCACGGTCATGTTGAATTGCAGCTGCATGCCAGCCTTTTGCGCCGCCATCGCGCCTTCCAGCGCCTTGGCCCAGGAACCGGGGATGCCGCGGAAGGCATCGTGGGTCTGCGGAGTCGCTCCGTCGATGGAGATAGCCACGCGCTTGATACCGGCGGCCTGAAGCTTCTGCGCCAGATCGTCGGTCAGGAGGGTGCCGTTGGTTGCGAGACAGACCCGCGCGCCTTTCGCGTTCGCATAAGCGGCAATCTCAAGGAGGTCCGGCCGGTAAAGCGGCTCGCCGCCGGTCAGGATCAGCACGGGCTTGGAGACTGCTGTAATCTGATCGACCACCGCAAGGCACTCTGCGGTGGAAAGCTCATCGGGTGCCCGCTCGGGCTGGGCCTCGGCCCTGCAGTGCTTGCACGCAAGGTTACAACCCTGGGTCAACTCCCAAAAGACCAGACGCAGGGGCGGTGCGCCCATGGTGCCGCCGGTATGTCCGTCCATTACGATTCCCCCGTTCCATCGGTGCTTGCCCGATCAAACCAATTGTAGCGTTTGTGCGGCATCGCAAGCCATCCCACATGGTGTGGAGTTATGTACACGAAATAGACTAGGGCGGGTCTATGCCCCTGGTGCGCGCACATCCGGCAGACACCTGATCCAACGGTTTCCAGACGCTGAATGGGTGCACGGCGAGAGCGAAAAGGACCACCGGGCATGTAGCCGCGGTGGCCTCTCATGGTGCTTAAGCACTACTTGAGCAAGACGTCGGAGAGGTGCGCGGGCTCTATCCGGGTGCCGACCAGGAAGGTGCCAAACTCGGCAAACTTGGCGCTGACCTCATCAAAGCGCATCTCGTAGACCAGCTTCTTAATGGCCAGGGCATCGGTGGCAAAGAGCGTCACGCCCCATTCCCAGTCGTCCAGACCCATCGAGCCGGTGATCATCTGCGTGACCTGACCGTGATACTTGCGGCCAGTCGACCCGTGCTCCCGCATCATCTGGCGGCGGGGCTCCATGTCCAGCGCATACCAGTTCAGTGTCTCGCCGCGGCGCTTATTCATTGGGTAGAAGCAAATATAGGGCATGTCCGGCAGAGGGGGCTTGAGGCGCCGCTGTACGAACTCGGTCTGCATCAGATGCTCGGGATCGGCATCGGCGCCGCCGCGGGCACTCGCCTCGTAGAGGCTCAATTCCGTGACGGACAGGTAGGAATAGACCGGTGTGGTGAAATCGGCGAGCCGGGTCCGGGCGAAGGCCCGCTCCAGGGCGCCGAGTTGGTCAACGGTGGGCCGAAGATGCAGCAGCAGCAAATCAGACTTGTGACCGACGATGGTATAGAACGCACTGGCGCCCTCGGGTGCATCGGTAACTGCTGCGGTCTGCTGCAGGAAGGCAGTGGTCTCATCAAATACGGCCCGCTGCTCCTCAAGGGTCAGCGCCTTCAGCCGCGGCCAATCGATGCGACGAAAGTCGTGGAGTGCGTACCAGCCCTCAAGTGTACCGGGAACCTCAGCCATGATGCTCCCCCCCACATACGTAGTTTCGGCAGTGCTCAGGCCTTGCGGACCTGGGCGATCAGATGTTTGATCTCAGGCAGGATCAGGCGCTCCGCGGCCAGCCGGCAGGCGGCCTTGGAGCCAGGTAGACAGAAGACCAGCGCCCGCCCGACCGAGCCCCCGGTGGCGCGAGAGAGGATCGCGGCCGAGCCAATCTCCTGAAATGAGAGCAGCCGGAATACGTCGCCGAAGCCCTCCAG
>DAHVXO010000046.1 GCA_027356675.1 Symbiobacteriaceae bacterium
GCGCCGGGCGGGTGCGAAAGTATCTGGAGAAGCCGGGTTGGGGCGAAGTCTTCAGTGACACCGTCAGCACCGGCATCTATGTAGTGGAACCATCGGTCCTGGTCGGGGTGCCGCCACGGCGCTCTTACGACTTCAGTCAACATCTGTTCCCGGCCTTACTGCAGATGGATGCGCCCATGTACGGCATGGTGGCCGATGGCTATTGGTGTGATATTGGCGACGCCGGAGCTTATTTGCAGGCGAACCTGGACCTGCTGGCCGGCCAACTGCGCTTCCGGCCGCCGGGGCACGAGGTGGTACCAGGAGTGTGGGCGGAGGATGAAGTCCCACACGGGCTTACAGTGGATGGTCCGGTGCTGATTGGAGCTGGTTGTGCGTTGGCGCCCGGGACCCGGCTGGAGGGTGGGGTCGTGTTGGGTCCGGGGACTGCGGTGGGGCCGAACGCCATTCTGCGGCGGACCGTCACGTGGGGGGCGGTCCGGATTGGGGCGGGGGCGACGCTGCTGGGCACCGTGTTGTGCGAGGGCGGGGCGGTCGCCGGTGGCGCCGGTGTGTACGAGGGTGCGGTCATCGGTCCGCACTGCGACGTGGGGGCTCGCGCTACCGTTGCACCGGGGGTGCGGCTGTGGCCCGGCACCGCCGTGCAGCCGGGCGCACGGGTCGATACCACGCTGGTCCAGTCGCCGGTCTGGTCTGGACGCCTCCTGCACCGCGGGGGATTGGTGGGCCGGCTGGGATCGGACCTATTTCCCGAGACCGCCCTGCGGGCGGGCACCGCCTTCGCCTCGGTCCTGGCGGATCGGGGGCCCCTGGTGGCCGGCTGCGACCCGGGGGCGGCCCCAGACCTGCTCAAGCAGGCCCTGGTCTGCGGTGCCCTGGCGGCGGGCCGGAACGTGGTGGATATCGGCACGACGGCTTCGCCGGTCACGGAGTATACGATCGCACGTCAGCAAGCGGCCGGCGGCATGCATGTGCGGTGGAGTGGCGACCAGGCCCGGGTGGTCTTCTACGACGGGCACGGACGCCCGGCCACCCGGGACTTGCAGCGTAAGCTGGAGCAGGCCTGCGCCCGCCAGGACTTCCCCCGGGCGGCGCCTGAGGCGGCGGGCTCCGTGGAGCGGATGACCCAGGCGCAGTGGCTGTACCTGGAGTTTCTGCAGACGCAGATTGATGTGAAGGCCATTTACAGTGCCGGGATCAGCGTGGAGATAGAGGGCGAAGCGTGGCCGGCGTTGCGGCGCTGGCTGGAGCGGCTGCGGTGCGATCGTACGGGCGATGTCCTGGACCGGCGGCTACGCATCCTGCTAGACCCGCTGGAGGCGGCGTGGCGCCTGGCGGGGTACTCACCCGAGGCGATGCTCTCCCTGGATGTCTGGCTAAGCACCACTGGCGAGTCCGGCCCGGTGGTCCCCATCCCGGCGACGGCGCCGGGGGCCCTGGAGGCCTTCCTGTTACAGTCAGGGCGCCACCCGGTACGGGTGCGGCAGGCAGACTGGCGGTCGTGCGACCCGCTGCTGGGCATCGCGCGCCTGCTGGAGTGGATGGCCCTGGAGAACTTGACCGAGGCGGACGTCCTGGACCGCTTGCCTGTGTCCGCCACCACGGTCACCATCGTCGCCTGCCCCTGGGAGGCCAAGGGCCGGGTCATGCGCCGCCTGCTGGAGGAGCACGCGGACGCCACGGTGGACCTGGTAGACGGACTGCGGGTGCGGGCGGCCGAAGGCTGGGCCCTGCTGCTCCCCGACCCGGATGAGCCGGTCTACCGGGTCTACACGGAGGCGGTGGACCATGACCAGGCGCAGGCGTTGGCCGTTCGCTATACCCGTCGCTTGGAGGAACTGCTGGCTCAGCCGTAACTGGAAACAGCAAAACCGTCCTCTGGCGTCAGAGGACGGTTGGCGTTTCAGTGGACCTTACGGCACCAAGTTGTTCATCGTATCCACGGTCTCCGCTGCACCCTTGGTCTTGTAGAACTTCAGCCCGTAGTGGTACGGCCCGACATCGCAGGTGCCCGCCAGGATGAACCCAGAGGCTACGAGCTCTTCCGTGACGTCCTGCTGGTCCACCCGGTGCTCCAGCGGTGGGCCAAATGGCGTCTCCTCACGCCGCCAGTCTACCACGAGGCAGGTCGAAGCCGGCCGCAGGATCCGCTTGATCTCGCCTAGGAAGTTCGTGGCCGAGTCCACTTCGTGGTAGACGTTGGCGATCAGGACCACATCCACCGACTCTGTGGGGATGGGGTATTCGTCATTCTCTTCGGCCAGTACAGGCTGCACGTTGGCCAACCCAGCCGCCCCGGCCCGCTCCTTGAGCTTTGCCAGCATTTCTGCACTGACATCGACGCCGTAGACCACGCCACCAGGCTGTATCTTCTTGGCTGCCTCCACCGTGAACCAGCCCGGACCACAGCCGATGTCAGCCATGACTGTACTTTGTCCGAGGTTGAGATACTGGAGAATCTGATCCGGGTTGTTCCACTGGGCCCGCTCTTCGGCGGTGAGCCGGTCCATGTGAGCCGGGTTGAACTTGTGGGCCATCGGCACGAATGCCTCCTTCTGCTCCTGGACCTATTGTGCCCCTCACGGGCAGGATTGTGTACCTTTGAGACGAAGATGACCGGGAGACTGAGACGGGGGCGGTAAAAAATGACTTTGGCGCCGGGGCTGGTCGGTGAAGCGGAAACGATCGTTACTGAGGCGAACATGGCATCAGCCGTGGGGAGCGGCGGGGTAGATGTCTTCTCCACACCCATGCTGATCGCCCTGATGGAGGCGGCCGCCTTTCGGGCAGTCCAACCCTACTTGAAGACCGGGGAAACCACCGTCGGCACTGTGGTCAATGTACAGCACCTCGCGGCCACGCCCGGCGGCATGACGGTCCGGGCCGTCGCCCACTTGCAGGAGGTGCACGGGAAGCGACTGGTCTACCGTGTGGAGGCCTTCGATGAGAAGGAGAAGGTGGGCGAGGGACAGCACGAACGCTTCATCGTAAACCTTGAGCGCTTCAGCGCGCGCGTCGTACAAAAAGGGTTGTCTTAAGCGATTGACCCATGCTACAATCCTCAACAATATGCGCAGGAGGGTATGATTATGGCGGTACCAACATTTTCTGTTGCCTGTTTGCCGGGTGATGGCATCGGGCCAGAAGTCGTCTCTGAGGCCATGCGCGTGTTGGACGCAGTGGCGACCAAGTACGGCTTTGCGTTGGAGTACCAGACGGTCCTGGCGGGCGGAGTAGCGTATGATGCGACTGGCACGCCCTTCCCCGACGCCACCCGGGACGCTTGCGACGCAGCCGATGCCATCCTCTTTGGAGCAGTTGGTGGTCCGGTTTACGATAATCTAGCGTGGGACAAGCGCCCCGAGGCGGCGCTACTCGCCATTCGCAAACGGTACGACCTGTTTGCCAACTTGCGGCCGATCCTGCTCTACCCGCCCCTGAAGGATGCCTCGCCGCTGAAGAACGAGATCATCGCCGGCGGCGTGGATTTCCTGATTCTGCGGGAACTCGTGGGTGGGATCTACTTTGGCGAGCCCCGGGGTATCGAGACCATGGCGGATGGGACCCGGCGGGGCATCAACACGGAGGTCTACACCGACAAGGAGATCGAGCGCCTTGTCCGTCTGGGCTTCCAGGCCGCCCGCGGCCGCCGCAAGAAGGTGACCTCCGTCGACAAGGCCAACGTGATGGAGTCCGGCCGCCTCTGGCGCAACGTGGTCGATGAAGTGGGCCGCGACTTTCCTGACGTGCAGGTGGAGCACTTGCTCGCCGATAATGCCGCCATGCAGATCCTGCGGCGCCCGGGCGACTTCGATGTGATGGTGGCCTCCAACCTGTTCGGCGACTTCCTCTCCGATGAGGCGGCCATGCTGACCGGCTCGATCGGGTTGCTGCCCTCTGCTTCGTTGGGGTCGGTGCTGAACCGGGTCGGCCTGCCCAAGGGGTTTTACGAACCGATTCACGGCTCGGCCCCGGACATCGCAGGCAAGGGCGTGGCAAATCCGCTGGCAACCATCCTGTGTGCCGCTATGATGCTGCGGCACTCGATGGGCCTGGAGGGTGCCGCTCGGGCCATGGAGTTGGCTGTAGCCGCCGTCCTGGAGGCTGGGCTGCGCACCGGGGACACCCGGGGGCCGGGGACCACAGTCCTGGGGACCCGGGAGATGGGCGCCGAGATCCTCAAGCGAATTTAGCGATCAAAGGGGACGCCTTCCAGCGTTTGATGATTCGCAAGTTTCCATTCGCCGTTCACGGGCTGGAACTTGAACCGGACCGTATCGGTACGCCCCCCTTGATTGAACTGAACGATCGCGGTCGCCTCGGACTTGGAGGCCTTCTCAACCTTCAATACCGAGCCATTGGCTTTCCAGGGGATCTGGGGCTGTTTGCCCGCCATCTTGTCGGCCAGGAAGCTGTCCAGCCACTGCTTCTCGATGCCTGTGACGTACATACTGGGGTCCGACCAGTTGAAGCGCAGGGCCTGCTCATAGCCCCAGAGGATATCCACTGCGGCAGAGTCCGTTAAGGCCGGTGGGGTCGGTCCCGCCGGACCCTTCTGCGGTGACGAGCAGGCTGACAGCGCCAGGAGAATCAGTAAGAGTGCTGCGGCCGGTCCGGTGGCCCGCGAAAGGCGCCTCACCCGGTGTCCCTCCTTGAAAGCACGTTACCCCCAATTGTAGTGCGGCGGCCGCGATACGTCCACACCTCGGAACATTCATGAAGGGCAGCGCCTTGCGACGCTGCCCCCCTTTCACATGGAGCCGGGGGGCATGCCTTGGCCCCGATCTCCAAGCCTTCCTTCACCAAACATTACGGCTCCGGTGCTGAAATGTTCGGACTTCGCATCAACCCGGGCAGTACACGCGAAAATCAATCTCGGGGAAAAGATTGTCTGCCGCCTCTACCTGGTCCAACCAGGCCGGTTCGGGCGGACCGCCCTGACCCATGGTCTCCGCAATCCGCCGGAAGCGACCTACATGGGCCTGGAAGCGTCGGTCGGCGTATGCCCTGGCCGTCCCCGTCCGCATGATGAAAGGCCAGTCACTGGACTGCGCCAGCAGGAGCTCCCGAGCGGCCTGGTTCAGTGCACGCCGGGTAGCGCCGCCCGCATCGCGGTGGCGGTCCGCCAGGTCCACCATGCGGCGTCCAGCGTTATGCAAGTGGCGGTGCATCCAGTGATTCGCACCATCGCACCAGAAATCGGCGTAGCCTTCAAAGCCCCACGACGAGTAGTTCGGTTCCAGGACCCCTTGCCCCTGGCTATGCCAATCGAGGTAGTCCCCCGGCGTGATAAAGCGAATGTCGTCCTGCCGCGCGGCGTGCCGGGCTACCTGCTCCAAAAAGTACGGGCCTTCGAACCACCAGTGGCCAAACAGTTCGGCGTCGTAAGGAGCCACAATCAGCGGCGGCGGGCCGCCGGGCAGCAGGCCTCTCAACTCCGCCGCCTGCCGTGCCCGCTCGGAGACAAAATGGCCCGCGTGCCGGTTCGCCGTCTGCTCCGCGGCCCAGCGATCGTATGTATCCTTGAACTCCGTGGGCCCCGTCACCCGGTGATACTTGAAACCTGAAAATGTCCGAATCCCGTTGGGCCCAGCCAGGCGGCCCAGGTGCGCGGCGTCGCGGTCGAACCCGATGTCGCGGTAGAACTCCCGGTAAGCGCTGTCGCCCGGATATCCCTCCTTGGCGCTCCAGACCTGTCTGGAGGAGACGATATCCCGGCCAAAGACCGCCAGCCCGGCG
Organism: Symbiobacteriaceae bacterium; assembly: GCA_027356675.1. The sequence goes on from DAHVXO010000046.1 coordinate 5,740, forward strand.
GGGGTCCAGCCATGGGCGAAAGTCGCCCGGCGGGCGCTGGGGCGCGCATGCGTCATGGCGTGGGTCTCGACGAAGCAGTACTGTACGCCGGTCTCCCGCAGGAAGCGATCGACGCCGGGGAAGTAGCCGCACTCAGGCAGCCAGAACCCACGCGGCGGGTGCCCGAACCGGCGCCGGAACTCGTGCACGGCGACCTGAATCTGGGCCCGCACTGCCTCCGGCTGATGCTGGAGCAAGGGCAGGAACCCATGGGTGGCCGCACAGGTGATTAGATCGACGTATCCGGCGGTGGCAAAGTGATGGAACCCGCCCAGCACATCGCTGAGCCACCGCTCGGTGTAAAGGTGGTGCAGGCCCTGCAACCGGTCCTGGTAGAACCGGGCGACGCTCTCTTCCCGCTGCCCGGCGACCAGCGCCACCTCGCGCTCAGCGAGTTCGATGGATGCCTCCAGGTAGCCCAGGTAGCGGGCGCGCAGCAGCGAGTCATCCAACATGGCCATCAGGGTCGGGCTGAAGGAGATGGTGAGCCGGAAGGGCACACCACCAGCCTGGAGGTGCGCCAACGCCTCCAGGAGTGGCAGGTAGCATTCAGTCAGCGCCTCGAAGAGCCAGCGCTCCTCCAGGTAGTCATCGCGGTCGGGGTGGCGCACAAAGGGAAGGTGGGCGTGAAGGACCAGCGCCGCGTAACCCAATGTCATAGGCTGGCCTGCCTCCAGGAGCTGACCACGCCCCGTACAGACGGGGCTCCGCCATACCGTTCGTAGAGGAGGCCTGGGGCCCCGGGAGTCGGCCCTTCGGCCGGCGTCTGCACGGGGGCCGAGTGGCTGATCAGGTGCGTAAGTCCGGACGGCTCCATCCGCTCGTAGCTGACGATGTAGCGGCGCTCCGGTGCAATTCCTTCGTTGATGAACCAGTGGTTGTCGAGATCGCCCACCCGAATGATGAAGCTATGGCCGCCACGCTGGCCGGGATAGGCCCCGCTGGTGACGTCAAAGACACGCAGCACCGGAATCGTGTGATCCCACTGATCGCCGAGCAGCGCCTGAAGGTTTTCGTCGCCGTAGCCGGTGCGCTCCCAGTAGACATAGAGAGAGCGCGGGTTTCGCACCAGGACGACAACCATGTCCTCGCCGTAGGTATCGGGGAGCGGTAGGTCTTCAGAGAGATGGGACCAGGCGTTTTCGGCGGTGATTTCACTCCGGAGGGCAGGGTCCGGGTGAAATACGACCTCCGGGAGCGTCTCCTCGACTGTAAACACGACTTCCACGGGATCATGTTCCAATGCGTTCAGCGACTCCTTGCCGGTCGATGCCATCGGCATATCCCCTTCCGGGATGTCCGGAATGTCATCCACCAAGTCTGGCTGTTCTGTGGGGTAATGGGCATTGCCGTTGTCATCATCGTCGCCGCCTTCGCCGTTCGTGCGCCGCGGCCTGGTCCGGCCGGGGCCGTAGCCCGGCTCCTCCCGCCGCCCGGCCCCTGGAAAGGCGTTGGGCAGCAAGTCGGCAGCCAACTCCACGTCGCGGTGGTTGTCAGTGACCCGGCGCCCTTCGGCAAAGGGCGTTCCCGGCTCCTCCGGCGTCTCCGGCCGGCTCCCCCTCGGTCCCTGTGTCAGCACCGGGGTCTGCACCTTGTGGGCCTTACCCGGCAGGTCGCGCCGCAGGTCCTCCGTGCGCTCCTTGAGGGCTGTGTTGGCAGTATCCAGGCCCTGCCCCTTGCCCTCATGGTGCACGACGAAGGTCTCCGGCTCACGCACGTTGGTGCCATCGGGGCCGAGCCTGGCGCGGGGTCCCGGGCGGTTCGCCAAATAAAACCACACCGTTCCGAACACGAGGGCCAATACCGCGAGAATAATGACTGCCGTCATGTCCCTCATCCCCCGATCGCA
>DAHVXO010000055.1 GCA_027356675.1 Symbiobacteriaceae bacterium
TGGTGAACCGCTTTATGGAGATCGAGGAGCGCTTCAACCAGCACGCAGTGATCCAGGCCTACTGGACGGCTCGGACCACTCTGGATGCCTTCCTGGAGCGTGTGAACTCCGTCGTCACCTTCCCGATCACGGGGGTGGAGGAGCCGAAGGTCAAGGGTGGGTGCAGTACCGGCGGTGGGTGTGGCTGTAGCTGATTCGGCGGGTAGATGAGAAGAGCGGTCATCCGTGTGGATGGCCGCTTTTGTGGACTTTTTGTTCCTCTAAGCGGTCTCCGGCTGCACCGGCAGCGTCCCATTCACCACACAGTTGCGACCAGCCGACTTGGCCGAGTACAGCGCCTTATCGGCCGCCAGCAGCAGGTCCACGTGACTCATCCCGTCCCGTGGAAAGCAGGCCAGACCAACACTGACCGTAATCGGAAACTCCAACCGCCGCCCCGACTTCGTGATGAACGGGAAGGCCGCCACCTTCTCCCGCATCCGCTCTGCCACCCGGAGCGCCACGTCGGCGTGCGCCCCCGGCAACGTGATCGCGAATTCCTCCCCACCGTACCGGTAGGAGAGATCGCCCTGGCGGCAGGCGTCCCGCAGGACCCGCGCCACCTGCTCGAGGACCGCGTCTCCCGTAGGGTGCCCGTAGGTGTCATTGACCCGCTTGAAGTGGTCGATATCCAGCATGATCACAGCGAAGGGCAACCCGGAGATCTGGGAATCACGGACCATAGCGGTCACCTGGTCCTGATAATACCGATAGTTGTACAGCCCCGTGTGGGGATCCGTCATCGCAAGATGTCGGGTCTGCTCGTGGAGACGGGCATTGCCCAGTGACGCCGCCGCCTGCTCCGCCACGGTGGAGAGCAGCGCCATATCCGATGGTCCATAGGCATTTGGCAGCCGGCTCTCGACATTCAGGACCCCAAGCGTTATGCCGTCCCAGACCAGCGGGACCGCCAGTTCTGAGCTGGCTCCTTCCAAGCCTGGGATGTAACGCGGATCTGCCGCCACGTCGTTGATGCAGATCGGCAGCCCTACACGAACGACAGCGCCGCTGATCCCCTCGCCAGGCGCAAGGCGATAGCCGCGAGCCTGTAGATATCCCCGGGCCTCTGCCACGACCAGTTCGCCTGTGGCCTCGTCCAGGAGGAGGACCGCCCCAAAGTCGTATCCCCAAAGCTTCCCCAGTTGGTCCAGGATCTTCTCCATCAGCCGGTTAACATCGGGGGTAGTGGAGAGCGAAAGGGCGATGGTATGTAAGGCGGCAAGCCGCTGCTGCGCCTGGTGCAGATCATCATTGACCCGCACCATCTCACGCGCGTGGCGTGTCAGGCTCCCCACGACAAACCCGAGCAGCATGAGGACTACCCAGGTCAAGACATGGCTCTCTGTCACCACCGGCGTGGCGCTGTCCGCCGCATGCCGCCAATAGCCATACAGCAGTGCGGCGCCTGCAGCACTGCCGGCCAGGACCCCACCGAGGAATTCCCAGGTCAACGCCGCAACCGTGACGGCCCACACCAGCAAGATCGTAATGAGGTTCGACTGATAGAACGGCCTCAACGCCATGTATAGAAGGAATAAGATGGGAACCAGCGCCCGATGACCAAGCCATTTGCGCAGGAACGGTATCGACGCCGCCCCCTTTCTAACGCTTCTCTGTCCAAAGTGCCAATAGTGTTGATTTAGACGGAATCAGCAAATTTCCTGCATGAGATTCATCCATTATAATGCCATGGTAAGGGCACCTTTGCAATGGGAGCAGCAGAACCAGCGGGCGCCCGTCACGGAGGAAGGGGACCCGTTGGCGCCGAATCGTTTCGGGCAGTGATTTCGCAGGAGCCACGGAGGGGGAGCCGGTTTGGACGCCGCCGCCGCAACGCCCATGTTCGCGCAATATTTGCAGGTCAAGGAACAATACCGCGACACTATTCTCTTCTATCGACTTGGGGATTTTTACGAGACGTTCTTTGCGGACGCCGAGGTGGCCGCCCGGGAGCTGGAACTGACGCTCACCGGACGTGATGGCGGAAAGGTCATGGGGCGCGTTCCGATGGCCGGCATCCCGTTCCACGCCGCAGAGAGCTATATTGCCCGTCTGGTCGAACGCGGGTACAAGGTGGCCGTCTGCGAACAGCTGGAGGACCCGAAGGTCGCCAAGGGACTGGTCAAGCGCGATGTGACCCGGGTCATCACGCCCGGAACGCTGGTTGAACCACGGCTGCTGGAGGAGAAGCGCAACAACTTTCTTTGTGCCGTTTCGTTCGGCAAGGCCGGTTTCGGTCTGGCGGTCGTCGACTTATCGACCGGTGAGTTCGCCGCGTGCGAGCTCACGGGCACGGACGCCCTGCGCCGAGCCTTGGATGAGTTGGGCCGGCTGGAACCGGCCGAAGTCTTGATCGAACCGGGGCTGGAGAAGGAACCGCAGATCGCCGGGGCCCTCAAAGCCTGGGGTGTCACCGTCACGATCTATGACGCCCGGTTCTTCAGCCATGGCGATGCGTATCGCAGGCTGTCGCAGCACTTCCGCGTTTCGACCCTGAGCGGGTTTGGCTGTGAGGACCTGCCCCTGGCCACGTCGGCCGCCGGTGCAGCGCTGGCGTACCTGACCGATACGCAGAAGACCAGCCTGAGTCACCTCTCAGGCCTGGCTATTTACTACCCGGGTGAGTTCATGATGCTGGATGCCGCCACCCGGCGCAACCTCGAGCTGACCCGCACGATCCGGGATGGCGGTCGCAAGGGCACCCTCCTCTGGGTGATGGACCGTACGGTCACATCCATGGGTGGGCGCCTGCTGCGCGGCTGGCTTGAGCGTCCGCTGCTCCGGCTTGCGGATATCACGAGCCGCCACGAGGCTGTACAGGAGCTGGTCGAGCGGCCCATGCTCCGGGCCGACCTGCGGGCCTCATTGAGCGACGTTTACGACCTTGAACGCCTGGCCGGCCGAGTGGCCTATGGCAACGCCAACGCCCGTGACCTGTTGGCCCTCAAGAACTCGCTGGTGGCGCTGCCGTCGCTGCGGGTTCTATTGGATGACGTGACCGCCCCCCGCCTGGCCGCCCTGCGCGATGCCCTGGACATGCTTGACGACGTGCGGGACCTCATCAGCCGCGCCATTGAGGACGACCCGCCCGTGGCCATCACCGAAGGCAACCTGATACGCGCCGGTTACAACGAAGAGGTGGCTGAACTGCGCCGTGCGGCCAGGGACGGCAAGTCCTGGATCGCGGCGCTCGAGGCGCGGGAACGGGAGAAAACCGGGATCAAGAGCCTGAAGGTCGGCTACAACAAGGTCTTCGGCTATTTCTTGAGCGTGACGAACTCCCACCTGGGTTTGGTGCCCGCGGCCTTCATCCGCAAGCAAACGCTGGCAGGCGAGGAGCGCTTTATCACACCGGAGCTCAAGGCCATGGAGGAGACCGTCCTCGGGGCGCACGAGAAGTTGATGACCCTCGAATACCAGCTGTTCCTGGAGGTGCGTGGCAACATCGCTCGGGAGGTCCCCCGCATCCAGCGCAGCGCAAGGGCTGTGGCCGAGCTAGATGCCCTGGGCTCCTTCGCCGAGGTCGCAGGGCTTTATGGCTATACCCGGCCGACGGTGGACGGCTCCACCGTCCTGAGCCTCAAGGATGCGCGGCACCCGGTGCTCGAACGTGTGCTCGCCGAAGGCTCCTTCGTACCCAACGATCTGGCGCTGGATACGACCGAGAACCGCTTCGTGCTGATCACCGGGCCGAACATGGGCGGCAAGTCGACCATCATGCGGGCGGCGGCCCTGGCGACGATCCTGGCCCAAGCCGGGTCGTTCGTTCCGGCTGCGGCGGCGCAAGTCGGGCTGGTGGACCGGGTCTGGACCCGGGTGGGTGCCAGCGACGACCTTGCCACCGGCCAATCGACGTTCATGGTGGAGATGACCGAGGTCTCCAATATCCTCCATGCCGCCACCAGCCGGTCCTTGGTGGTGCTAGATGAGGTGGGACGAGGCACCGCCACCTTTGACGGCCTCTCGATCGCCTGGGCGATCACCGAGTTCCTGCACGAGCAGGTCGGCGCCCGGACGCTTTTCGCCACGCACTATCACGAGTTGTGCGAACTGGAGTCCATGCTGCCGGGGCTCAAGAATTTCAGCATGGCCGTGCGGGAGAAGGGCGATGACATCATCTTCCTGCGCAAGCTGGTCCGGGGCGGGGCCGACCGCTCGTACGGCATCCAGGTAGCGCGCCTGGCCGGTCTGCCACGATCCGTGGTGGAGCGGGCCCGGGAGATCCTGCTCTCCCTCGAGGAGGACGAGGATCAGCGCAAGCAGCGGCGGGAGGTCGCGGCGAACAAACTACGCTCCAAACCTGCGGTGCAACTCACGTTCTTCGAGGAGCGCAAGCATCCGGTGGTCGAACAGATCCTCGGTCTGAACGTGCTGGCGCTCACGCCGCTGGAGGCGCTGAACTTGCTGTACGAGTTGCAGGCCAAGGCCAGGGAGCGCCGCTGATTCGGCTCTGCGGAAGGGCTTGCCACCAGAGGAATCTCATGCGACAATGCCTAAATAGGGAGACTTAGTTCGAAGAAGTTCGAGGAGTGAACGCAACAGGTGGACGCACGGACGTGGTTAATTTACGGCGGGTCTGCCCTTGGTGGCATCGCACTTGGCGCCCTCATCATTTCGCAGACCAGCTGGTGGAAGGTTCGCATGTATGCCATCAAAGTCAAGAAGGTTTTCGATAAGCACGACGTGCAGAAGAAGGCCGAGGCGGTTCAGCAGATGGGCCAGAACCCCAATGCCGTGCTGGTCAAAAAGCCGCTGCGGGAGCTGATTGGCGCTTATCAGGGCCTGATCGTCGACATGGAGGCGATCAAGCCGCCCAAGAAGGCGCTTGAGGTGCATGAGGCCACCATCGCCATGCACAAGGAAGCGCATTCGCTCTATCAGATGGCCTCCGTGGGCGGCTTCCGCCAGAAGGCGATGCTCGACCGGCAGAAGAAGATGCAGCACATGGAGCGGAGCCTCACCGCCAAGATGGAAAAGCTCTACGGACCCATGAAGAGCCCGGAACAGGCGAAGGGGCTCACGGGCGTCATCCTCCGGTGGTTGAACCGGAACCGGGAGAAGAAGTAGTCCAGGCGGCACCCCGGCGGGGTGCCGTTTCGCATCACAGCCCCTGGGTATGCGAGCCAGCCCACCGCCGCAGGAGAAGGCTTTGCGGGTGTGGAAATTGGGCATGCTGTACCGGGACCGTCAGGAGGGGACCGTTTTGCCCAAGATCTTGGTGCTCGATGAGCGCACCGCTAACCAGATCGCCGCCGGTGAAGTGGTGGAGCGCCCTGCCAGCGTGGTCAAGGAGCTTGTGGAGAATTCACTGGATGCCGGTGCGCAGCGAATCGTCGTGGAGGTGGAGGGCGGCGGGCGAGAGCTGATCCGCATCGCCGACGACGGCTCGGGCATGTCGCCGGAGGACGCCCATCTTGCACTCCTGCGACACGCCACATCCAAGATCCGCACGGCCGCTGACCTGCTCGCGGTCGGCACGCTGGGGTTCCGGGGCGAGGCGATCCCGTCGATCGCATCGATCTCCCGTTTCGAGCTGGTGACGCGAGAGCCGTCCGAACTGGGTGGCTACCGCATCGCCGTAGAGGGCGGGCATGTCCGGGACGAGGGCGAGTTTGGCTGCCCGTCGGGGACACGGATCACGGTCCAGGACTTGTTCTTCAACGTCCCCGCACGGCTCAAGTACCTCAAGACCAACGCCACCGAACTCGGGCAGGTGAGCGATGCCCTCACGCGGTTAGCCCTGGCCAACCCGCACGTGGCCTTTCGCTTCCACTCCGGTCAGGCCCAGGTCTTCGCCACCCCGGGCACCGGCAAGGTGACCGACGCGGCTGTCAGCCTGCTCGGGCGGGAATTGGTCAAGGAGCTTCTGCCGGTGGAGTACCAGGATGATTCCGCGCGGGTCTGGGGCTTCGTCGGGCGACCCGGTGCGGCCCGGGCCGGCCGGACCCACCAGTACTTCTTCGTCAACCACCGGGCCGTGCGAACCCTGCAGGTCCGGTACGCCCTGGAGGAGGCCTTTACGCATCTTCTGCCCAACGGGCGGTACCCGGTCTGCATCATTTTCATCGATGTGCCGCAGGCCGAGGTGGATGTCAACGTCCACCCCGCCAAGGCTGAGGTCAAGTTTGAGCGGGAGCGCGCGGTGCGCGGTGCCGTCTACAAGGCGGTGCGGCAGACCCTGGGCGCCCACTTGCTGATTCCCGGCACCAGCGTCACCCCGGACGGCGAGCTCCGGGTGCCCGACCGGGCAGAGGAGAAGGCCGCCGCCGCCGGCTGGCTGCCGCCGGGTGCCACCCGCCCTGGCGAGGGAGGGGGACGGGCCCCTGACCCGCCGTGGGCCGGGTCAGAGGCACAGGCGGCACCGGGGGCGAGCCGTCAGGTCGCCTTCCGCTTCGACGGGGCACAAGGAGACCAACAGGCGGCGGAGAGATGCGGGGCCTACCAATTTCCCGAGGGCGGGCTGCAGGCGATTCTTGAGCAGCGGGGGGCAATACCGCCCGGGCCTGAGGTCACCGCTCCCGAACTCTGGACGGCCGACCTTACAGTCCGCACCGATGCCGACCTGGTCCGCAGCCTCCGCCCGCTGGGGCAGGTCCACCGGTCCTACATCGCCTGCGACGGGCCGGAAGGGCTTTACCTGATCGACCAGCACGCCGCACATGAGCGCATCTTCTTCGAGCGCCTCTTCCACGCCGCACAGACGCGCTCCGGTGCTGTGCAGCGGCTGCTCTTCCCGATTTCCTTGGACCTGACCCCCACCCAGATGGGCCTCTGGCGTGAGAACACCGCCATCTTCCACGAGAGCGGCTTTGAGGCCGAACCCTTTGGGGGCTCGACCCTGCTGATTCAAGGCGTGCCCACCGGTCTCGGCGACGCTCATACCGCACGCCTGGTCTGCGACTTCCTGGACCGGCTGCAAGAGGAGCGCGTGCCAGCCGCCAGTCCTGTAGCAGAACGGCGCCAGCGGGTCCTCGCAGCCATGGCCGCCTGCAAGGCCGCCATCAAGGCCAGGGATGCGCTGCAGCCCGAGGATATCCTGGCGCTGCTCGCGGACCTGGCGACCTGTCAGTCACCCACCACGTGCCCCCACGGGCGCCCCACGGTGATCTGCGTGGGCACGGCAGAACTAGAGAAGAGGTTCAAGCGGTGAAACGCCCTCTCCTGGTGCTGGTGGGCCCCACCGCCGTCGGCAAGACAGCCATCTCCGTGGCGGTGGCGCGGCGCTTGGGCGGTGAGATCATCTCCGGGGACTCCATGCAGATCTACCGGGGCATGGACATCGGTACGGCGAAGATCACGCCTGATGAAACCGCCGGGGTGCCCCATCATCTGCTGGATGTGAAGAACCCGGATGATAATTTCTCGGTGGCGGAATTTCAGGAGCTCGTGGATGAACTGATTGTGGGAATTGGGGCACGGGGCCGACTGCCCATGCTG
>DAHVXO010000059.1 GCA_027356675.1 Symbiobacteriaceae bacterium
GTGGGGGTGGACCGCGTGCCACGATCATCCGCCGACTGACCACGCAATCGTCACCACACACGTGGGGGTGGACCGTCGATGCCGGCATGAACGGGCGACTACGGTACATCGTCCCCACACACGTGGGGGTGGACCGCTGGCCCTTGGGTCCGGCAGTGGGACCACCACATCGTCCCCACACACGTGGGGGTGGACCGGAACCTCCGCTGTCCACGTGTATACGCTCCCAATCGTCCCCACACACGTGGGGGTGGACCGCGGTCGAAGTTCGGCGCTCGGGTCGGCCATCATCGTCCCCACGCACGTGAGGGTGGACCGCGGTGTTATCGGCCCTCTTGCCAGCGCTCCCACCCCGCGGCGATCTATAACCGGATCGAACCAGTGCAGGACCGAGTTGCAAATAACCAGGTCGAAAGTGTTATCCGGGTAGGGCAGGTGCTCGGCATCACCCACTGCAAACCCGGCGTTCAGGCCCAGCGCCGCCGCCTTGCGGCTCGCGACCTCAACCATGCCGGGGGAGATGTCGATGCCGCAGAGCAGGCGGGTCGGGCTGAACCAGCGAGCGGCCTCCAGCAGGTTGATCCCGGTGCCGCACCCGACGTCGAGGATGGCGGGTATGGGCGGCAGCACCACCCGCGGCAAGAGCTTGCGGATGCTGCTCAAGTACAGGTGGCCCGCCAGTGCGTCATAGAGCGGCGATGAGCGCGAATACCCTTGCGACAGGCGCCATTTCGCAGCTTCCACGTCGGATTGACACCCCCTACCCGTCACCATATTCAGCGGGAGCCGGTCGTGTCCGCATGGGGCACTCCAGCACACTCGCCATAGAATGGGGGGAGTCTGTTACCGACCAGGAGGTGCGCAGATGCGACGTGGGATGATCCAGGCGCCAGCCTTCTTGCCCCCGATGGGTATGCGCTTCCCCGGGGCTCCGCCAGTGATGCCGGTGCTGCCCGGCGGGATGCCACCGATGCCGGGCATGCCGCGGCAGCAGTCCGGAGCGGCACAGCCCCAGCCCCAACCGCCGGCGGCGCCATACGGCAAGCCCCAGGTACCGGCCTATCAGTTCCCGGTCATGGCCCCCCGGCTCGCCGGAACGCCAGCCTTTGCGCCACAGTACATCCCAATGCCGCAGGCCACTCAGCCCAGTCTAACACCGCCAGTCCCCCAACCGGAGGTCCAGCCCGCTCCTGACCTCAGCCCAGTCGCCCCGCCCCCGCCGACCCCCCTGGGCCCGCTTGCCACCGAAGTCAGGCCGTACAAGGCCGGAGACTACAGCACGAAGGGCGCCGGCATCCAATTCTCGACACGCAGGTAGGTCAGACCCCCGGTTCACCGTCAGTCGGCGGCGAACTGGGGGTAAAATTTCTCATGAGAGCCGTGACCAAATGGGCTTTTAACAGCGGACAAGAATTGGTACCATAGTTCGTGGACTCCCTATAGTCTTCCCACCGGATATTTTGAGCTGAATACAAGGCCAGCAGCACCTAAAGAGCACGCAGGTCTACACGTAGTATTCATTCCCATCTTTCAGCGTCCATGCTAAAATCCAGTGTGTGGTTGATAGCTGACTATTGCGACGTTGTTCCGGTATTCACAAGCGATGAATCTCTCAGCCGGTCAGCCCACCGGCAGAGGGTCAATCATAGAGGACCAGGCCTACAGGCCTTGCCGGACACCGGTGGGGCGCCTCCAGTCTGCAGCCTGAACCCCTCGGCACAACTGGCTGAGCCGGTTGTGAAATATCTTGGAGGTGCGGACGTGGCAAAGTTCGAGAAGCTGACTCCCCCGACCACTGGTCAAAAGATCACCATGGAGAACGGGAAGCTGCAAGTCCCTAACAATCCCATCATCCCGTTCATCGAAGGCGATGGCATTGGCCGTGACATCTGGAAGGCCAGCCAGCCCGTGTTCGACGCAGCGGTTGCCAAGGCTTACGGTGGCTCCAGGAAGATCGAGTGGTTCGAGATCTATGCCGGTGAGAAGTGCCTCAACCAGTTTGGCGAGTGGCTCATCAACGACACCATCACCGCCATGAAGGAATACCGCGTCGGCATCAAGGGCCCCCTGACCACCCCGGTCGGCGGCGGCATCCGCTCCCTGAACGTGGCCCTGCGCCAGCTGCTTGACCTCTATGCTTGCGTCCGTCCTGTCCGTTGGTTCGACGGCGTGCCGAGCCCGGTCAAGGAGCCTCAGAAGACCGACGTCGTCATCTTCCGTGAGAATACCGAAGACATTTACGCCGGCATCGAGTGGAAGGCCGGGACCCCCGAGGCCAAGAAGGTCGCCGAGCTGCTGACCAAGGAGATGGGCGTCAAGCTGCCCAACGCCGAGCACGGCGACGCGATCGGCATCGGCATCAAGCCGGTCTCCGAGTTCGGTTCCAAGCGCCTGGTCCGGTCCGCCATCGAGTACGCCCTGGCGAACGGCCGCAAGAGCGTCACCCTGGTCCATAAGGGCAACATCCAGAAGTTCACCGAAGGCGCCTTCCGCGACTGGGGCTACCAGGTGGCCACCACGGAGTTCCGCGCACAGTGCATCACCGAAGATGAGCTCTGGACTGACGAGTATAAGGGCAAGATGCCGGCCGGCAAGATTCTGGTCCGTGACCGGATCGCCGATATCACCTTCCAGCAGCTGCTGCTCCGGCCCGACGAGTGGGACATCCTCGCCACCCTGAACCTCAACGGCGACTACATGTCCGACCATTGCGCGGCCATCGTCGGCGGTCTGGGCATCGCCCCTGGCGCCAACATCTCCTACAGCGACGGCATCGGCCTGTTCGAGGCGACCCACGGCACGGCGCCCAAGTACGCCGACCTGGACAAGGTCAACCCCGGCTCCGTGATCCTCTCCGGCGAGATGATGTTCCGGTACATGGGCTGGCACGAGGCCGCCGACCTGATCATCAAGGGCCTGGAGAAGACCATCAACAACGGCACCGTCACCTACGACCTGGCCCGGCAGCGCACCGGCGCCGTCGAGGTCAAGTGCTCTGAGTTCGGTCGCCTGATCGCTGAGAACATGTAGTGAATTCCACCCTGGCGGGCTGTCGTTAGCAGTAGCCCGCCTAGGGTCATTTCGGGGGGGCATCTGACGAGTATGAATAAGCGTGCAAAGATTTCGATCATCGGTTCCGGCTTTACCGGTCAGGGCACCGCGCTCTTCGCAGCGGCCCGTGATCTCGGCGATGTCGTGCTGGTGGACCTGCCCGCGCGTGAGAACTACGCCAAGGGCGTGGCCCTGGACCTGATGGAATCCATGCCGGTCTTCGGCGGCGAGACCCATTTCAGCGGCACGGCCAATTACGAGGAGATCGCTGACTCCGATATCGTGGTTCTGACCGCCGGCGTGCCCCGCAAGCCGGGCATGAGCCGCGATGACCTGGTCAACATCAACGCCGGCATCGTCAAGGATGTGGCGGAGAAGGTTGCCAAATACGCCCCCAACGCCACCGTCCTCGTGCTCAGCAACCCGGTCGATTCCATGACCTACGTCTTCCTGAAGGCTTCGGGCTTCCCGAAGAACCGCGTGATCGGGCAGTCCGGCGTGCTGGACACCGCCCGCTATCGGACGTTCATCGCCACTGCACTCAATGTGGCCTTCAAGGACGTGACCGGCTGCGTGCTCGGTGGTCATGGCGACGACATGGTACCCCTGGTCCGGTACACCTATGCCGGCGGCATCCCGATCGAGAGCCTGCTGCCAAAGGAGACGATTGCCGCGATCGTCGAGCGGACCCGCAAGGGCGGCGGCGAGATCGTCAACCTGATGGGCCTTTCCGCGGGTTACGCCCCCGGCATGTCCCTCGTCGATATGATGGAAGCGATCCTCAAGGACCGCAAACGCATCCTCCCGGTTATCGCCTACCTCGAAGGCGAATATGGCTACAGCGACATGTGCCTGGGCGTCATGACCGTCATCGGTGGTCAGGGCATTGAAAAGATCATCGAGATCGAGCTGACCGCGGACGAGCGGGCGGCCCTCGATAAGAGCGCAGGTGGGGTCAAGTCCATGGTCGAGCTCCTCAAGGGCGGCGTCCTCAGCGGCAAATAGCACGGGAACCGGCCTGGTCGGCTCGCACCGGCCAGGCTACCTTGTCCATAGAAGGAGAACCAGGAGAATGGCGAAACTGAAGGACACACTTAAGCAGAAGATTGAAGCGTTCCGTCCCCGCACCACCCGGCTGGTGAAGGACTTTGGTAAGGTGGTCATCGACCAAGTTACCATTGACCAGTGCATCGGCGGTGCCCGTGACATCCACGCCCTGGTAACCGATATCTCGTACTTGGACCCCCAGGAAGGGATCCGTTTCCGCGGCAAGACCATTCCCGAGACCTTTGCGGCCCTACCCAAGGCTCCGGGCTCTGAGTACCCGACCGTAGAGGCCTTTTGGTACTTCTTGCTGACCGGCGACATCCCGACCCAGGCTGAGGCTGACGAGGTTGTTGCCGAGTGGAAAGAGCGCCAGCAGGTGCCCTCCTACGTTTTCGACGTCATCAAGGCCCTGCCGAAGGACAGCCACCCGATGGTCATGCTCTCCACCGGAATCCTTGCAATGCAGAAGGAATCCAAGTTCGCCCAGTTTTACAACTCCGGCAAGTTCAACAAGCTGAGCGCGTGGGAGTACATGTACGAGGACGGCAGTGACCTCGTCGCCCGTATTCCCATCATCGCCGCCTTCATCTACCGCTATAAGTATAAGAACAACGACCACATCACCCTCGATCCGGGCCTCGATATGGGCGCCAACTTCGCCCACATGTGCGGCATTCCCAAGCCCTATGACGACGTTGCCCGTATGTATTTCATCCTTCACTCCGACCACGAGTCCGGCAACGTTTCCGCCCACACGACTCACCTGGTTGCCTCGGCCCTGTCGGATGCTTACTATGCCTACTCCGCCGGTTTGAACGGTCTCGCTGGCCCGCTGCACGGCCTTGCTAACCAGGAAGTCCTTTCGTGGATCATGGGGTTCCAGAAGAAGCTGGGCGAAGGTGTCGAGCCGACCAAGGAGAACGTCACCAAGGCCTTGTGGGATACCCTTAATGCCGGCCAGGTGGTTCCGGGTTACGGCCACGCCGTCCTGCGGAAGACTGACCCGCGCTATACGTCGCAGCGCGAGTTCTGCCTCAAGAATCTTCCCAACGACCCGCTCTTCAAACTGGTCAGCATGATCTATGAAGTTGCCCCGGGCGTCCTCATGGAGCACGGCAAGGCCAAGAACCCCTGGCCGAATGTCGATGCCCAGTCTGGCGTCATCCAGTGGCATTTCGGCCTGCGCGAGTGGGACTTCTACACCGTTCTCTTCGGTGTGGGCCGCGCCCTCGGCACCATGGCCAACATCACCTGGGACCGGGCCCTGGGCTACGCCCTCGAGCGCCCCAAGTCTGTTACCACCGAAATGTTGGAGCAGTGGGCTGCCGAAGGCGGCCGCAAGTCATAGCGGTGTTCAAAAAGGGGGCACCATGCCCCCGGACGGTAAACCAGAAAAGGAGATGCACACTGCATCTCCTTCTTTTTTTGCTGTGAAAATGGACGGAGCGCTAGTCGGCCTGGCCGGACTTTGACGGCCACGCGGGGTCATTATCGTCGGGCTCGTAACCTTTGGGCAGAGAGTTAAACCGATGGGTCCACTCCGGTGCCTTGTCGTTGAGCCACTCTTCGTCATGGTCCTCGCATCGATCACGAATTGTGGTCATTTTAATCGCACTCCCCTATCAATCTTTGGTGCCAATATACCACAACAGGAACGGGAAGGCAACGGGTCAATGTGATGCCCAACCCCCGACGTATGGCAGCCACTAACTGCAACAAGTGGGCCACGCGGAGCTTTCAGTACTTGACTCCCGGCGCGGTTTCCTCTAGAATACTCTCAATAGCTAAAAGCCATGAAGGAGTAAAGTAAGCGGGTCCGCTTTCTTTCAGGGAGGTCGGGTTGCCGTGAGGGCAGCTGAAAGCTCGGCCATGAAAGAGCCCGCCGAAGTTCACTCCGGAGCCGCACGCTGAACGCCCTGTCTGGGCCAGTAGGCGCTGCCGATACTCCCGCCGTTAGAGGGGAGCGGTGTCGGGGGGTTTTGTACCCTTCCGCACTTGGAGATGAGTGGGTCGTCCCTTTTGGGCGGCTCATGAGGGTGGTACCACGGGCATACAGGCCCGTCCCTTACCAGGGGACGGGCTTTTTTATTCTGGCAAAGGAGGCGGATGAGCATGGCCGAGACGACTGTAAGCGCTATGACGATGAATGAGGTGGGCGCTCGATTTGGTGGTCTCGGCTTTGGCTCGGGCCGCCCGGTGGTCATTGCCGATCCGTGCAGTGTGGAGAGCGAGGAGCAGATCCTCTCGGCCGCCCGGGCCGTGAAGGCGGCGGGGGCCACCGCTCTGCGGGGCGGGGCCTACAAGCCCCGCACATCGCCTCGGTCCTTTCAGGGGCTCGGAGAGGAGGGCCTGCGCCTGCTGGACCTGGCACGGCAGGAGACGGGGCTGCCGGTGGTCACGGAGGTCATGGACACGGCCCAGATCGATCTGGTCGCGTCGTACGCCGACGTGCTTCAGGTGGGATCTCGCAACATGCAGAATTTCGCGCTCCTCAAGGAGATCGGCAAGGCCGGGAAAGCGGTTATGCTGAAGCGGGGGCTGAGCGCAACCATCGCCGAATGGCTGGGTGCGGCGGAGTACATCGTGGCGTCGGGTAACGACCAGGTGATTCTGTGCGAACGCGGGATTCGCACCTTCGAGACCCACACCCGCAACACGCTTGACCTGAGCGCCGCTGTGGCGGTCAAGCGGCTGAGCGGGTACCCTGTGATCGTGGACCCCAGTCATGCTGCGGGGCGGCGGGATCTGTTACCCGCCCTGTCCAAAGCGGCGCTGGCCGCTGGAGCCGATGGTCTCATGATCGAAGTGCATCCTGAGCCCGCTCGGGCGCTTTCGGACGCCGAACAGCAGCTGGATTTCCCCGCCTTCCGTGAGCTGATGGCCTGGTTGGGGCTCTTGCCGGCTGCTGCGATGGAGAGCTTGGGCGACTGCCGTTCGGCCATCGATGCGGTGGATGATGAGATCCTGGCGCTGTTGGAGCGGCGGGTGGCGATTGCCGGCCGGGTCGGGGAACTCAAGCGGGAGACCGGGGGTGTGGTCATGCAGCCGGGCCGGGAGCGTGAACTGCTGGAGCGGCTCAGCGCCGGGGCGTCCGGCGGGGTGGGGACGGAGGGGGTCCAGGCGGTCTGGCAGGCGATCATCGGGCTCTCCCGGCGGGTGCAGACCCGGGGCGGGCAGGCGGCGGAGGCGGCGGACTGAGACTGGGGATTGACAGCGGCAGGGGTCAGCCGTATAATCGGAGCAATATTTCATGGCGCAGACGGGAATTAGTAGGCGAAACCTGCCCCTGCAGAGAGAGCCGGACACTCAGGTGAAAGTCCGGACAGGTGGAGGGCGCCGAACCCATCCCCGAGCCGGCGGCGACGAGCCGTCCCGGGCACCCGACCCGTTACCCCCGGGGGCGCTTATCTGAGCGTTTTGCGAGAGGGCGTGCCGTTTCGGCGGCATGTTCAGCCAGGTGGTACCACGGGAGCATCACACCCCGTCCGGCAATACGGACGGGGTGTTTTCATTTTTCCGGAGGTGTAGGGTATGCGATCACTGCTTGCGACCAGCCGCCGTATCGTCATCAAAGTGGGGTCGAGCACGATCACCCACCCAAACGGTCACCTGCACCTCGGGCGGATGGAGGGGCTGGTCCGCCAGCTCTCCGACCTGCACGCCGAGGGGCGGGAACTAGTGCTGGTCACTTCTGGTGCCGTCGGGGCGGGGATCGGCCGCCTGGGGCTGTCGGAGCGGCCCAGCGACACCGCGGCAAAGCAAGCGCTCGCGGCCGTGGGGCAGGGCGTCCTGATGCAGCGCTATGAGGCGCTGTTTGGCGAATACGGGTGCAACGTGGGACAGGTCCTCCTGACCCGCCAGGACTTCGATAGCCCCCCCCGCAGCAAGAGTGCGGCGGCAACCATGGCGCTCCTGCTCTCCTGGCGAGTGATTCCGGTGGTCAACGAGAATGATACCGTGACCAGCGAGGAGATCCGGGTAGGTGACAACGATACACTTTCCGCCCGGGTGGCGGCGCTGATCCGGGCCGACGCCCTGGTGCTCCTGAGCGACGTCGAGGGCTTCTACCCGGCCGATCCGCGTACGCATGCCGGGCTTGAGCCGCTGGCTCGGGTCTCCTTGCGGGACGACCTGGACAACGCGGCGGGCGGCGCCGGGTCGGGCAGCGGGACCGGCGGCATGGTGACCAAGGTGAAGGCTGCTAGGATTTGCGCGGCGGCCGGGATTAAGATGGTCCTCGCCCACGGGGGCCGTCCCGGCGTGTTGCGTGAGATCCTGGCGGGGGAACCCGTCGGCACACTCTTCGAGGGGGATTGACCATGGTGCGGGAGATGGCACGCCGGGCCGGCGTGGCCCAGCCCTTGCTGGGAAACGCCGCGGCTGCGGTCCGGGGTGAGGCGCTGGAGCAGATTGCATGGATCCTGCAGGCGCGGGCCCCAGAGATCCTGGCAGCCAACGACAGGGATGTGGCCGAGGCCACGTCCAGGCTACCCGGGCCCATGGTGGCCCGGCTCCGGCTCGATGAGCGGAAGCTGGCCGGGGTGGTCGCGGGGGTGCGGGCCGTGGCGGCTTTGCCCGACGTGCTGGGCGAGGAACTGGCGGCGTGGACCCGGCCCAACGGGTTGCAGATTCAGCGGCTAAGGGTCCCGCTTTGCGACATGGGCATCATCTATGAGTCACGGCCGAACGTGACCGTCGATGCCGCCGTGCTCTGCCTCAAGACCGGCAACGCAGTGCTGCTCAAGGGCGGGAGCGAGA
This sequence comes from Symbiobacteriaceae bacterium, assembly GCA_027356675.1. The sequence goes on from DAHVXO010000059.1 coordinate 8,857, forward strand.
CCGCACATTCCAACCAGGCCCTGGGTGCCGCCCTGGGCGAGGGGCTGAAACGGGCTGGACTGCCGTCCGACCTGGTGCAGGTGCTCCCGGGCACCCGAGAAGCCGCGGCGGCCCTCATGGGTGCCACAGGTCTCATCGACGTGCTGATTCCACGGGGCGGAGCCAGCCTGATTCGGGCCGTGCTCGAGCAGAGCCGGGTGCCCGTGATCGAGACCGGGACCGGGGTCTGTCACGTCTACGTCCACAGTGCGGCCGACCTGGCGATGGCCAGTGCCATCGCCGTGAACGCCAAGTGCAGCAACCCGGCTGTCTGCAACGCCCTGGAGACCCTGCTGGTCGACCGGGCGGTCGCGGCTGACTTCCTGCCGGCAGTGGGAGCCGCCTTGCGGCAGGCCGGGGTGGAGGTGCGGGGGTGCACTCTGACCCGCGAGGCGCTCCCATGGGCGACGCCCGCGACTGAGCAAGACTGGTCGGAGGAGTACAACGACCTCGTCCTCTCCGTCAAGGTGGT
>DAHVXO010000066.1 GCA_027356675.1 Symbiobacteriaceae bacterium
CCGCTCATGCGGGCGTCGCTGATGCGGACCATGTCCGTCACACCCTGCTCCAGCAACTTCTTCGGGATCGGCAGCATCCCGGCCTCGGGCATCCCCGGGGCACCGATGGGGCCGGCATTTTGGAGGACCAGCACACTGTCAGGAGTCACCGCCAGGTTCGGATCATCCACCCGGGCCTCCAGGTCGGCCATGGAGGTGAAGACCACCGCCCTGCCCCGGTGCTGCAGCAGTCGGTGCGTGGCTGCCTTGGGCTTGATCACCGCCCCGCGCGGGGCCAGGGTGCCCGTCAGAATGGCGATGCCGCCGTCCTCATGCAGGGGCTGCTCCCGGGGGTAGATGATGTCCCGGTAGACACTGCTGACCGGCCTCACGCTCTGCAGGTTCTCCGCCATGGTCTTGCCGGTCACCGTCAAGCAGTCACCGGCGAGTAGCACTTCCATCTCCTTGAGCAGGGCGGGCACCCCGCCGGCCTTGGCGAAGTCCTCCATCTGGTACTTGCCGGCGGGTCTCAGGTTGGCCAGGAACGGTGTCTCCCGGCTGATCCGGTCGAACTCGGACAGGGGCAGGTCAAAGCCCAGCCGCCCGGCAATTGCCACCAGGTGGATCACGGCGTTGGTGGAGCCGCCGACGGCCATCATCGCCCGAATCGCATTCGCCATGGATTCGCGGGTCATGATCTGGGACGGCTTGATCCCCGCCCGGACCAGTCGGACGATCTGCTTGCCGCTCTCCTCGGCCAGGCGCAGCCGGCGCACGTCGACGGCAGTGATCGCCGCCGCCCCCGGCAGCATCATGCCCATCGCCTCGGCGAACACCGCATAGGTGCTGGCGGAGCCCATCACCATGCAGGCACCCGCAGTGGGGGCGAGCCGCTGGTTGATCTCCGCCATTTCGGCCTCGCTGATCCGGCCGGCCCGGAACTCCTGCCAGTAGTAGCGGGCGTCGGTGCCGGCGCCCAGGCAGCGCCCCTCATACTCACCGTTGGCCATCGGGCCGCCGGTGATCAGAATGGCCGGCAAGTCAGCCGAGGCGGCGCCCATCAGGGCCGCCGGTGTCGTCTTGTCGCAGCCCGCCGTCAGCACCACCCCGTCCAGGGGCTGCGCCCGGATCATCTCCTCCGTGTCCATGGCGGCCAGGTTCCGGTAGAGCATGGCCGTCGGACTGGTGAAGACCTCGCCCAGGGAGATGGTGGGAAACTCCAGGGGGATTCCGCCTTCCATCAGAACGCCCCGCTTGATCGCCTCGATCATGGGGCCGAAGTGGGTGTGGCAGCGGTTGACCTCGCTCTCGGTGTTGCAAATGCCGATCACTGGCTTTTCGAACGCGTCCTCGCCGAAGCCGAGATGGCGGGCAAAGGCCTTGCGGAGGAATTGGGCAAACCCGGGGTCCCCATATGCTGTCTCGCCCTTCTTAATCACATGACCACCATCGCTTTCATCAGTTGAAATTCAATTTCATACGTATAGATTATCTCAGGAGCATGGATAATCCTGCCCCCTGCTTGCTAGCGTCCATTCGGACACAAGGATCAGGTAACCGCAGAATCGAACTGCCGCAACGGTTGCAGAAAATTTCACCATAAGAAACGTGAGGCATAAGTTTATTTTATTGAAACCAAGCAGGGTTCTACCCTTGCACATGCCGAAATGGGCTTTCGTCAGATCGAAAGAGTGTCGGAAGGAGGGGGCGCAACGAAGGCTCCATCTGCGACCAAGTTATCCAGCACGATTCAATCGGTTGACCGTGCCATGGATCTTCTGGAGACCCTGGCCTCCAGCAAGAACGGAATCTCCCTGATGGAACTGGCAGCCCGTGTCTCTCTGAACGCCAGCACCTGTCATCACCTGCTCCAGACCATGGCGCGCCGCGGCTATGTGGAGCAGGACGGGGACACGAAACGCTATTCCCTGGGCAATCGCATCCTGCACCTGCAGTATGGCAGGGTTCAACAGATCGACCTGGCGGCCCAGGCGCTCCCGGTTCTCAAGACAGTGAGCGAGACCACAGGGGAGGCCATTCACCTGGCAACCCTGCAGGGCATGGATCTGATCACGCTGCTGAAACTGGAATCCCTGTACCCGGTGCGGGTGGATAACGGTGCGATCGGCAAGAGTAACGCCGCGCACGCCACCGCGACCGGGAAATCCATTCTGGCGTTCCTGGACGAGGCGCAGATCACGGCCATGATCCAGGAAAAAGGCCTCCGTCCCTACACGGAGCGCACCATCACCAGCGCCCCAGCCCTGATGCTGGATCTGGAGCAGGTGCGCCGTCAGGGGTTCGCCCTCGACGACGAGGAGTTCCAACCCGGCGTCTACTGCGTCGGTGCTCCCGTCAGAGATCACACGGGCAAAGTGATCGCGTCCATTAGCTGCTCCATGCCGATCATGCGTGTGACCAGGGACCGCGTAGAGGAGATCATTCAGCACATGAAGGAGGCCGCACTGGCGATCTCCCGTCGGCTTGGCTATTCCCTGTAATCTTTTTTGTTGCCAGATTGGCGAAATCAATTTTCACAATGCGAAACGAGGAATTTGGTATGCGGCTCACAGGTGGTCAGATTGCGGCAGCGTATCTCTCCCGGGTCGGGGTTCCATACATGCTCGGCATTCCCGGGCACGGCATCATGGCGTTTCTCGATGCCTTTCACGAGTACAAGGACAAGATCCAGGTCCTGATGCCCCGCCACGAGCAGTCGGCGGTACACTTCGCCGACGGGTACTACCGGGTCAGCGGGAAGCCGCTCGCCGTGTACACCTCCATCGGCCCCGGAGCGCTGAACACCGCCATCGGTCTGGGCACGGCCTATGTGGACGGCTGCCCGGTGCTGGTCTTTACCGGCGACGCCCACACCTATATGGCGGGCAAGGGTGTCCTGCAGGAGATCGAGCGGAACCATGACGCCAACTTCCCGCGCGTGATGGAGCCGATTACCAAGCGGTACTGGAAACCGACGCGGGTGGACCAGCTTCCCGCGATCATGCAGCGGGCGTTCTCGGAGATGATGACCGGCCGGCGCGGCCCGGTGCTCATCGACCTGCCCATGGACGTCCAGGCCGAGGACGCCGACGTGACCATTCCCAACCCGGAGTTTCACACCAAGCCCCACCGCGTCCACCCGGACAGCGGGCAGGTGGCCCGGGCTGCCGCCTTGTTGTTGGGGGCGAAGCGCCCGGTCATCCTGGCCGGCGGCGGTGTACTCCACGCCGAGGCGTGGGCTGAGCTGCGCCAGGTGGCGGAACTGATCGGTGCGGCTGTGCTGGCCACCATGAACGCCAAGGGCGTCTTCCCCGAGCACCGGCACCTGCTCTCGGGCCTGAGCGCCGGCGCCAAGGGCACGGTGGTCGGCAACTACCTCTCCAGCCACGCTGACGTGGTATTGGCCGTGGGCACCCGCTTTGCCGACGAGACCACCTCGTCCTACCGGAAGGGCATCAGCTACAACTTCCCGGACACCAGGCTGATCCATATCGATCTGGATCCCAACCAAATCGGCAAGAACTACCCGACCGACGTCGGGATCGTAGCCGATGCCAAAACCGGCCTGGAGGCGCTCGTGGCTGCTCTGAAGGCGCAGCGGCCGGAGTACGACTGGCAGAACGCCCCGTACACCCGGGAGATCACGGAACGCCGAAATGCCTGGTTTGCCTCCATGGCGGAGCGGCAGGCGGACACAGACCCGGTCACCATCTCCCGCTTCCTCAAGGAACTGCGTGCCGCGGTGGCCGACGACGCCATCATCGCTCATTCGTCCGGCAACGCCCAGGCGGCGATCCTCTCCGAGTTCCCCTTCTATGAGCCCCGCACCAACCTGACTACCGGTGGCTTCTCCACCATGGGCTGGGCCTATCCCGCCGCTCTGGGCGCCAAAGTGGCTAAGCCCGACAAGCAGGTGGTGGCGGTGGTGGGCGACGGTGATTTCATGATGACCATGCAGGAGATGGCTTTTGCGGCCCAGCACAACATTGCGGTTGTGGTCTGCGTCCTGAACAACATGGGCTGGCAGGCGATCAAGGATATCCAGTGGGATTCCTTCGGTGAGGGGCGCGACATCGCCGTGGAGTTCACCAGGGACGGCGAGCCCTATACCCCACACTTCGCCGACGTGGCCCGCTCCTTCGGGCTGCACAGCGAGCGGATCAGCCGGCCCGAGCAGATCAAGCCGGCCCTGGACCGCGCCTTCGCTACCGGGCACCCCGCCCTGCTCGAAGTGATGGTCAACCGCACCTACCCGCTCTCCGGTACTCCGGCCACCGGCTGGTGGGACGTGCCGATTCCCGCCTACCTGACGGACCGGCGCAAGCAGTACGAAAAGGCCCGGCGCGAGGAGACGCTCTAAATCCTGACCTGATGGAGGGTGACTGCAATGGCTACGCTGACCAATTCCAAAGGGGTAGTGATCCCCAAGACGATGAAGGCATGGGCGCTCTTCGGGCCGGACGATATCCGCCCGGTGACCAAGCCGGTGCCGACCCCGGGCCCCGCAGAGGTGCTGCTCAAGGTGAGGGCGATCGCGATTTGCGCCACGGACCTGGAGATCATTGCCCATGGCTTGCCGGCCATGATCGACGGAGAACTGCCCTTCAACGGCAGCCATGTGGTGGGCCACGAGTACGTGGGCACGGTGGTGGCCCTGGGTGAGGGCGTGGACGAGTTCGCCGTCGGCGATCGCGTGACCGTGGAGGTGCACAACGGCTGCGGGCGCTGTGAGCGATGCCGCCAGGGCATGTACACCTCGTGCCTCAACTACAGCAAGCGCGCCAAGGGCCACCGCGCCAACGGCTTCACCACCGATGGCGCCTTCGCCGAGTACGTGGTCAACCATATCAACCCCCTGGTGAAGGTGCCG
>DAHVXO010000071.1 GCA_027356675.1 Symbiobacteriaceae bacterium
ACAAGTTTTGTCGCTGCTTGGCGCTCGTACCATGAGCGCTGAACGACATACATGCGCCGGGTGGGTCGGTCGACAAGGAGTACCGCTGTGGCCACCCTGCCATCCTTACCGATCGGGAACCCCCTCAGATCCTGGTGCTGCACCAGCATATCACCAAGCACCGTGGCTTGGACCAAGCCCATGTGCCTCCATTCCGACAGATCCTCGCGCACACCCTCGACGATCACGCTCTGCTTGCCTGCGCCCGCAAATCGTAGGGTGTAAGCTACGGTGGACTCGGGGATGCACAGAATCCGTTCCAGCTCATCCGATGCCGGCGTCGAGGCAGCCAGTACACACAGAGTGTCTACCTCTGCCTTGCGATACTCATATGCCGAAATGTTTAGCTGATCCAGGATCTCCTGAAGGGAGTAGAGTTCTTGCCCCAATGTTGTTCGCCTCCTGCAAAGCACCCGGGGAAACTATTCTCTGGAGAACTGAACCTCATTCTACCAGGTATTTTATCAGCTTCCACTCTAATAGGGGGGGGATCACCCGAATTTTTGTTCGGGTACCAGAGGGGTGGGCAAGGCATTGATGACCACATCGGTTTAGTGTTAAAATCCAATTGTCTTTAATGACAACTGTGTAACAGTTGTTCTTCTGGCCCGCAACGGCCCAGAGCCCGCCAAAGGGGCTGAACCCTAAATGACGCTTGGAGGTCATATTGATGTGGAAAAGGTTACTGCTCCTCTTCCTGACCAGCGCCTGCTTAATGACAGTAGAGCTGGTTGCCGGCCGACTTGTTGCACCGTACTTAGGTAACTCGCTCTACACGTGGACGAGCATCATCGGCGCATGCTTGTCGGGAATGAGTTTTGGACATCTCTTCGGCGGCTGGCTCGCTGACCGCCAGCAACCCCAGAAATACCTGGGAATCCTGTTGATCAACGCCGCTCTCTTAGTTGTTGCCACCCTTCCATTTACGCCCGTCTTCCTGAACTCAAGTATCGTGCGGGCTTGGCATCCGCTGGCGGGCATCTTCGTTCCTGCCCTAATGCTCTTCGGGTTGCCATGCTTTTTCATGGCCTCCGTGTCTCCCTTGGTCTACAGGCTGGCACTCCAAGATCTCCAAGGTGTAGGCGGATTACTCGGGCGCCTTTCCGCAAGCGGAGTCGTTGGCTCAATTGCTGGTACCTATCTCACCGGCTTCTGGCTGATCCCGTCCCTTGGAGTAACCGCCATTGTCGTCGGCGCTGCTGCATTGCTTGGGGTCCTTGGTTTCCTCAATATGCCCTGGGCCCGGATTTCCAGGGTCATAGCGGCCTTAATTGTTGCAGCGCTGGTTACGGCTGTGCCCTTCCGCTGGCCGACGGCCCTGGCCGGTGGTTGCGACGTTGAGTCAGCCTACTTCTGTATTCGAATAACCACCAGCGGTGGGGCACCTGGCGCGCCGGAACACACCCGGCATCTGGTTCTTGACCGACTCATTCACTCGGGTTATCAGCCTGCAAGTCCAGATACGCTCTGGTACGACTATGAACAACTTATGGCCTGGGTGATCCAGTCCCAGGAGGCGACGGCCCGGAACGTCCTCTTTCTTGGCGGTGGTGGGTATGTACTTCCCCGATGGATGGAGCGACACTACCCTGACACATCGCTTGAAGTCATCGAAATCGACCCAGCGGTAACGAAGGTCGCCCTGGAGCAGTTCATGCCGGGACCTACACGAATCAAGACCGTGAATGGGGACGCCCGCCAGGTGCTGTACAACAAGTCCTCAAACACCGCCTACGACCTGGTAATCGGCGATGCCTTTTCGGACTACTCGGTGCCCTCTCACCTCACGACGGTAGAGTTTGTGCGCGTGGTGCGGGACCATCTGACTGCGAACGGGCTCTATCTCCTAAACGTGATCGATGCTCCGCAGGGTGCTTTTCGTGGTGCCATGGCCACAACCCTGGAGAAGGTGTTCCCTCATGTGTACGTGTTGCCCGGGGCGCCAGCTGCACTTCGGGGCGAAGAGAGTACGTACATAATCATCGCATCAGGTGAGCCCCTTCCTCTGGAAGAGTGGGCGAAACAGCGCCCACCCGGTATTCCGATTCGGCCGCTTCCGATTACCCACCGGCAGGTCCTCACCGACGATCATGCGCCCGTAGACAACCTGCTGCTCCCCGCCTTTCGAGAAAGCTGGGCCAAGCCATAGGGGCAGGGCTAAAGGAGTGTTGCCTAGTGCCGAAGGAACTGGAGCCCGTAACGGTTGACCCCAAGAGCATGAGGAGCTCTCACCTCTTCATGACCTTATCCCCGTCAGGTCAGTGGGACTGCCCGATCGGTACATGGGCAGAAGTACCCAACAGTGGTTTTCGGCTCCACCCGCCTGGTCCCCGCAACACCGAGTCACTACTGGGCCCCTACTTCGTTTTGGTAGATCAGATCGCCCCGGTTGACGAGGCTGACCTGGCCTATGAACTGAGCAGGCTTGCGTTATACGAGCATTGCCATGTAACTCGGCTGCACGCTATCGTCCGAGCGCACGCTCCCAATGCGGTTCTGGCGATTCCCTGCTCAGAAGAAGACGTGGAAGCAGCCCACAGTGCCTCCTCACGTATCTACAGTTCGTAGGTTTACCGTGTCCCCTAACGAGAAGTGCGATCCCTGGTCAACACACTGAAATGTGTGCTATGATTGGGCCAGCTGCAGCCTGCACCACCGACGGTGCACCGCCACAGGCGGACGCAGCCCTACGCTCGGGGAATCCCCCGAAGGCAACGTTACCCTACCCCATGGACGTCGTTACTCGACTGTCCCTGGGGTTTTTCTGTTGTTCGACCGCGGGCGCGCAAATGCGCCGGGGAAGGAGACGTTAGCAATGAGTTGGAACTGGAACACGAGCCGGCACCTTGACCGGCAGACCAAAACCCTCTATCGGCGCGTGATTCGTGGAGTCACACGAGCGGCCAGACGGCCGGAGGCAGCGTTCTTCGCGACGGCCACGGGCACACCAAATCAGATCGTGAGCCACGACCGGCAGCGCATTTTAGTGCGGGCTAGCCGCCCGGCCTTTAATGCAAGCTCCAGTCGCCAGCCGGAGTTCCAGGTCGAGCGAGCGCAGATTCGCGTCGCTGTGGAATTGCTGGTCGTGGAGGGTCTTGTGGACCGGAAGTGCCTGGAGAAGTCCGGCAGCCCGTTTAGCAGTGCGATTATGGGCCTCCTGTTGACCTTTCTGGGCAAGCTGGTGCGGCGCCTGGTGTTACGCACCGGCCGCATCATGATCCGTCTGACCAATACGAGAGTGTATCTCGCTGGTGCAGAACGTGATCCGGCAGTTCTCGATCTCTTGGATAGGGCCGGCGGGTGCGTCGTGCTGTTCAACTTCTACCATCTGCGGGATAACCTGCAGGGGCGTAACGGCGCACTGCCTGCGTGGCTCAGGCACATCGAGCAAAAGGGGATGGTCCTCCTCGTAGATTCGGGGGCTTACTCCGTAAAGCAGGGGAAGCCTCCAATCACCTTGGACGAGTACTTTGAATTCCTTGACCGGTTTCCACAGATCACACGGTACTTCGTGCTGGACGTGATCGGAGACCCGAAGGCCACCAAGGAGAATCTGCTAACGATGTTGGAGCGGGGACGCACACCTATCCCGATTTTTCAGGCCGGTGCCCCTTGGGAGGACCTGGACTGGCTTATCGAGATGGACTTCGATCTCATCGGGATAGGAGGTACTGTTTTTCTTAGTGAGGATGAGAAGCGCCGCTTCTTCGACGAACTGTTCAGCCGGTACCCTGATCATCCTTTTCATGGACTGGGCGTTGGCAGCACCTTCGCAGCCGCTTACCCCTGGTTCTCAAAGGATGCCACCTCTCACCTGGTGGGGCGAGACCGCCCCGGTGGCATGGGTGGTAAGGTGCTGACCGATCTCGGGCAGAAGCCCTCCGCTGTTCCCTCGAAAAAGGCCCTTCCGTTGAACATCGGCTACTCGCTTGATCTTGGGAAACGGGGAGGGAGAGGGCTTCAACTGCGACTGGACGAGCTGCTCGATGGGAGGGTAGCGAATCCCAGCGCCGGAACCCGCTTGGCCCCGAGAATACGAAGACGGCCAGTGCAGTTACCCTTCCTGGACATGGCCAACCACCGGACAAGTGCATTGTGATGGCCAAGGCCCTGCCAAATCGACTGGCAGGGCCTCCGTTTTCTACATCACCTGTTGATTCACTGTGCCATGACATGCTATGCTAATATCAAGATATATATCTATATCATTCGTCTCGTTCTACAATCGCAGCTATCATTTGCCGACTGGATAAAGGAGGCGTCTTGCACGTGACGAACGTCTGTCAGGTTGTTCATGAGCTTAATCCTGTCTGTGAAGTTCCAAGTGCCGACGTCTTGGTCGCCAGAGAGGCCGTGATCATGTGGCTGTTTCGAGAATACGCCTTGGGGTTTGATGGCTGGCGGATTTTGGCGGGCCGGTACCCGAACCGGGTCCAACTCGGCCGTTCTGAGAGTGAGCGTCGCGTCTACCTGCTGCTGAGCAGTTTGACCGCAGGTGAACTTGCGGCCGAGTTCTGCTCCAACTTGGGTCTTCCGGTTCCCCAGCGGCAGTCGGTCGACCCCGCCAGTGATCAAGCAGACGCCCGTGAAGCACCCGCGGGGATTACTGTCCCTCGTAATGCCCTAATCTGTGCCCTTTCCAACGACATGCGAAGGTACGGCACGCGACGGTCCTGGCGAAAGTCGTTCCTGGTCAGGTCCGGCAGCCAAGAAATCACGGGGGTCTGTGAGGTCGACGCCCGGCTTCGGACTCTTTCCGAAGAAAGGCTTGCTACTGAGTTCTGCAGGAGCGTGCGGCCGACAACTGCATATCTGCAAGCCGCCGGCGTACCTGAGGACACCGCCCTAAAGATCCACTTCGGCGAAGCCCTTAGCCCGAAGGTCCTCGGTGAGATTGCCCGCCGAGGAATCCTGCCGGCGCAGATCACGAACCTCGCCCTGTTGTGGTGGCCCGAGAAGTCCCACCTGCTCGTGGGCTAAAGAAACGTCCGTCCGACTTTGTGCGGACGGACTACTGCTATTTCGGCATGGGAGGAAGCGTGTTGACCGCAGATATGACCCTCGTGATTACGTCTACGCCCGGAGTGGCCTGGGCTCTTTCTGTTGCCCTGGGCGCCGGAGCTGAGCGTGATGGGTACTATGAGGCGGGGGGGTACTGGGTGGTTGCCGCAGGCCATCTCGTAGAGTTGGCCAAGCCGGATGCCTACGACCGCCGATTCCGTACATGGCGATTGGAGGATCTGCCGATCATCCCTGCAGAGTGGAAGACCTCTGCCCGCACGCCAAAATCCCGCAAGACGCTCGCATGGCTCAAACGCCTGTGCCGCAGAGCCCATACCCTGGTAAACGGATTCGAGCCTGGGCCGGATGGCGAATGGGCGTTTCGGCTTCTTTTTCGTCACCTAAACCTTCACCAACCTGTGCAGCGGTTGTGGCTACGCAATCTCTCCCGGGAAGCAGTTCTGGAAGGCTTCGCCGCCCTTGAGCCCGCAGGCGCTTTTGACATGCTTTTTGCCTCGGCTTCTGCACGCGCAGCCGCCGACTGGCTCGTGGCCAGTAATGCCACCCGGGCTTTCGATACAAGGTTTCGCCACAAGGATGATCCGGAGCCATTGTACGTCAGCCGATTGCTGTTGCCTTGCCTGACCCACGTGGTGACGCGTGAACGGGATCTCAGTGCGTTCCGTCCCGAAGAGTCGTACGCCATTCTGGCCACGGTTACAACCGGGGCGGACACCTTTACCGCGCAATGGGAGGGGGGGCGCGGTCTTCCCAGCCGGCGGGATGCGGAAGACATCGCCACCCGCATCAAGGCTGCCGTTTTCGGGATCACAAGCAAATGTTGTGTGACCGAAGTGGAAATGCAGCCTCCTCCCCTGTGGAACTTGACCCGTCTCCAAATTGCGGCTAACCACCGCTTCGGATTGTCAGCCAGTCAGACTCTCCGTGCTGCGCTTGACCTGTTCGAAGCCGGGCTGATCAGCTGGCCGGTGACTCGATCGACCACAATTCCCCCGGAGTTGGTCAGTGCCGTTCCCCACCTAAACCGACGGCTACTGGAGCAGCAAGCTTACAATTTCCTACAGGGCGCTGAGCCCAGAATACCTGCTCGCCATTCCCTGGTGGCCAGCACGGCGCCGCATGAGCACCACGCCATTATCCCCACGGGTGAGCCTCCTGGCGATCCTGGCCATGTACAAGGAAAGATATACGATTTGGTCGTAAGGCGCTTCCTGGCGAACACGCTCCCCCCAGCCGTGGATCTCCACATTCACGTGGAGCTGGACGCTGCAGGGCACACTCTCAGGGCCCATAGCAAGGCTGAGAAGTGTTGCGGCTGGCGCTTGGCAGAACCAGCCCCGCCCCCCACCCCTGGGGAGGACCGCTTTGGCACGGTTCCGGTCATGCAAGTGTCTGAGTTGGCCAGTCTGGACGAGGTCACGGTACAACTGCGGCGCGACGCCCCGCCAACCCGCTACACGGACGGCAGCTTGCTGGAATCACTCCGTAGGGTCAGGGCGGGGGCGGAGGGGGTACCGGGACCGGAGGATCCGGTGGAGGATTCATACCTCGCCGCTGCGGTCTCCCGAGCCGGCATCATCGACTCCTTGGTAGTACGTGGGTACGTCGTGCGCGAAGGAAACAACAGACTGACCCCGACAGCCCGCGGGATCACCCTGACGGCGCTGTGTGAACGGATTGGGGTCCAGCAACTGATGAGTGCGGAGCAATCCGCAGCCTTCGAGCACCGACTTGATAGCATCGCTGCTGGTCTTGAACTCCCGTCCCTCCTGGAGACGGAGATCCGCCAGGTGGTCATGGACCTAGTCGCCTGCGTTCAAAGAAACTGCACGGCAGACCCTCAGGGCGGGGCTTGGCCGCCCTGTCCGATTTGTGGCAGCGAACTACTCATGGAACCCCACGTCCTCCGTTGCAGCCGCTCGGGTTGCACGCTGCGGGTACCAAAACTGATCCTCCAACGGGGGCTCTCCCCAACCGAGTTAGTCGACCTGTTGAACACCGGCCGCACAGGTGTGCTCGAAGGTTTCGTCAGCAATCGTACGGGGAAAGACTTCTCGGCCGCGCTGGTGTTACAGCCCGATGGAGGCGGAGTAGGATTCGCCTTTCCAGAAAGACGTATGGGCCAGCGAACTCGCAAGACTGGACATGCCGCCCGGCCAGCCGCTTCCAATCGCTCTGACTCTGAACCTTAACCCATTGAAATTCAGTTCCGTAGGTCAGTCGCGCTCATTTGTTACTGTTGTAAGATCGTATTTTATAATAATATGCTAGTGTAACAGTATTTATGGGGAAGGAGGTGTCCCCCTGCTCAGACTTCGTCCCTACCAAGAAGAGGCGATCGAGGCCGTGTTGGCTCACCGCCCGACACTGCGGTCGTGCCTAGTGGTCCTACCCACCGGTACTGGGAAAACCGTGTTCTTTGGGGCCCTTGCCCGGAAAATGAACGTGCGGACTCTCGTACTGGTACACCGAGAGGAACTCGTGCAGCAGACCCTGGACAAGTTCAAAATGGTCTGGCCTGAAGCTTCAGCCGGTGTTGTCAAGGGAAGGACCAATGACCTTTCTGGGCAGGTGGTGGTTGGCTCCATCCAGACTCTCGAGCGTCCGAACCGCAGGGAACAGCTCCCCCGCTTTGGTCTGATCATCGTCGATGAAGCTCACCACTACGTCGCAACAAGCTACCGGAGGGTTCTGGGGGAGTTAGGCTGCGGGGCGCCGGACGGGCCCTTCCTGGTCGGCGTGACCGCCACCCCCCAGCGAACCGACAACATCGGCCTCTCGGTTATGTTCGAGAAGGTCGTCTATTTCAAGACCATGATCGAGATGATCCGCAAAGGTTACCTCTGTGACCTGGTCGGCAAGACCATCCGGACCAATCTGGACCTGGGCAACGTGAAGATTACCGCCGGCGATTACGACGAGCTACAACTCTCCAGGGTCGTCAATACCCCCGCGTTTAACAAGTTGGTCGTGACCGCGTACCAGCGAGAGGCGCTCGGCCGCCAGGCCATCGCGTTTACTTGCTCGGTTCAGCACGCACAAGACCTCGCCAAAGCATTCTGCAGCGCTGGTGTACCTGCAGGTTTTGTGGATGGCAGTATGAAGCCTGGTGAGCGCTCAGCAGCGATCGAGGATTTTCGTAGGCGCCGGACCCGGGTACTCTGCAATTGCCAAATTCTTACAGAAGGGTTCGACGAGCCTTCCGTGGCCGCAGTGGTCATGGCCAGGCCCACGCAGTCCCAGGGCTTATACGTGCAATGTGTCGGCCGAGGCGCCCGCCTATACCCGGGAAAGGACCACTGCATTGTCTTGGACTTCGTGGGGGCCAGTGGCCATGGTCTACAAACCCTTCCGGTGCTGTTCGGCCTCCCCGCCCCCGATCTCGCCCGCCACGGAGGTAGTGTGGCGAAGGCAACCGCCCTGGGGCTGCCCAAGAGCCGTGATGACCGGCGCCGGGAGGCGGTGGATCTACCCGATTTTTCGACCTGGCGGGCCGAAGCGGTGGACCTTTTTACCCGTACAGCCATGCGCTGGATGCCCGTTGACGAGGGCGCGATGTGCTTGATGGGTGGGGACAGTGGGAATGTGTTCCTGGTCGCCAGTGAGGACGGTTGGCGGGCTTTCATTGTCAAGCGGGAAGAAGTAAAGCCGTTAGCTGATCGACCACTTGAAATCGGGTACGCCCAGGGCGTCGCCGAGGACTGGGTCAGAACGAACGGGGCAGAAATCCTAGCGAACCGCACTGCGAGCTGGCGTTCAAAACCCGCAAAACCCCGGCAAATCGAGACCCTCAAGAAATTCGGAGTCAACCTCACGTCTGACCTGACTGCCGGCGAGGCCAGCGACATGATAACCCTCCATCTTTCAAAGCTCGACTTGACGCGACTGCGAAAGTTCGCGTGATCACCTTTCTTCTTACATGTTGCCTTGAACCCTGTTCCTGGGATAGCTGTAAGCCTACAGAACTTGAAGGTGGAGTACCCGTGGATGACACAAGGAGCCTCATCGGGGGGCTGATCAGCCTGTATTTGGCCCTAGCGTTTTACGTCAGCCTTAACGGCGTCCCATGGCGGCGACGTCGACGCTCTAGGAACGGCAGTGCAGATGAGCCGTGACCATCGGTTACCCTTTGGACCGGAATGGTTGAACCCGCATTACGGACGCCCGCCATTTTGGCTACAATTGTTTGTCCACGGCATCAACCCGACCTGATTGCCCTGCCGAATTCGGGATGGTAAGCCACGTGTGGGTCAGATGGAGCCGGCGGCAATGGCTATGTATCGCGCCATTTGGAAGACGCTGAAAGCGGCTATCCGGGAGCCCTGGGCCAGGGCCCGCTTAATTGCCAAGGGTGTGGAGGGGGTGGGTTGACCTGCCGCCGCCACGGTACGTTCACTGCCCGAAATACCACCCGCCATAGAAAGGAGCTGTGCCCATGCGAGTCTTGGCGGCATCAGGGATGACCCAGGTTGATCTGTTTGTCTGCCAGCTTCCGTGTGCGGTAGAGACAGCTGCATCACGTGAAGAAGTAACCGCCTATTTGGCTGACTGCCCGTTGGAGGCACTCCCCAGCGTCCTTGTCACCGGAGAGCCCCTGCAGGGCGCACCTGCAGGTAATGAGTTCCCACTAACGGTTCGTCGTTATTTCCCATCCGTCCGAGTCGTTTACTTGGCCCGCGACGGGTTCTCAGTGCCTGACGACTTTGCTGTGAACGGTATCGACGTCGTTATTGGTCAAGTAAGCGGCAGCCACTTGGCGAACCTGATCGGGGTCAATCCTGAGCCAAGGGTGCCGACTGAGGCCGAGCTACCGAAGCCTGCGGCGCCTCGGCGCGGGCGGAAATGGCTTTGGGGTCTCGTTTCCGGCATCATCATCGTAACCGCTGCCATTTGTCTCTTCGTGTTTGTGCCCAGCGCCGGCGTCGTTACCATGCAAGTGTGGGAGAGGCTCCTCGAACCAATGACCTTGTTCAACTAAGCTCCCCTGAAACAGAACTGCCGCCCTACGGGCGGCAGTTGCTGTACTTTGGCCATTGCAATGAATACATAACATTTTGTTCTCTTTCTAACAGAACATTGCTGTCCTACAATGTTCTTGGAGGGGAGGGGTCAAAATGGCCCGTGCTGCGAGAACCGAGGATTACCTCGACCTGGTCGAGACGCTTCTCCAGGCTCAACTGGACGCAATCCAGGAGATTCGGCGGATTCGTGCGGCGGAGGATGACGCCGAGTTCGTCGGCAGGCGACCAACACAGCGGCGCTTAACTCGCACGGACATGGCCTGTGAGGTCTTGGCTGCTGCCGGTAAGCCCCTCCACATCGGAGACATCTGTCGGCTGGTGCGAGAGTCCTTTGGTGTACCGGTGACTCGGGAAGCACTGGCCTCCACCTTGGTTCGAGAAGCCAAACTGGGAAACCGGATCGCTCGAGTCGGTCCCAACGTGTTCGCCATCCCGGGCAAGGTGACGCCATGAAAACCCTCATCGTTGCCTTCGAGGAGCTGCTGTGGGAGGCTCGAAAGACCTTTCCTCAGCATCGGACGTTTCTCCGGGCTCGCTTGCTGGCTCTCGGTTTCATTACGAGCTGGGGCCGTCACACCATCAGTCGGGCGCTATGTGCGATCCACCGCCAGTTCGAGGACTGGAGCGCAAGCTACCGGCTGTTTTCGCGTTCCCCGTGGAATCCCGCCGGCTTGTTCCGGCCGGTTCTCAATAAGTGCTTGGCACTCGACGACAAGATCGGGCTGATTTGCTTTGCACTGGACGACACCGCCTTGCGCAAGAGCAGCAAGGACATTCCGGGGGTTTCGTATGCCCGTGATCCCATGTCACCCAAGTTTCACCCCAATCTCATCCTCGGCCAACGGTTCATCCAGGCTACTTGTCTGCTTCGCCCGCAGGGACTGAACGGGCCAGCTCGTAGCATCCCGGTCCGGTTTACACCTGCCCCGCCCCCCGCTAAGCCTGGGAAGAAGGCACCAGAAGAAGCACAGAAGGAATACCGTCAAGCGAAAAAGACCAAAAACCTCAGTTGCCAGGGTTCGGCGGTCATCAAGGACCTGCGAGATGAACTCGATGTACTGGGTGCCTTCGCACGCATTATGCTGCTCGTGACCGACGGCAGTTACTGTAACCGGAACGTCCTGCGGAATAAACCAGACCGGGTCGAAATCGTAGCTCGGACTCGCGGAGACATTACCCTCTTCGCCCTCCCTACGAGCGAACAACTGGTAGGCAGGGGGCGCAGGCGCAAGTATGGGAACGAGTTACCCAAGCCCAACGAGATGCGCAAAGATGACAGCAAGTTCCCATGGCGGGAAGCCGAGATCTTCGGTGCGGGACGCCTACATAACCTGCGGTTCAAGGTCGTTGCGCCCGTCTTATGGAAGTCCGGCGCTAAGGCCAGGCAGCTGCGGCTCATCATCATCGCGGCGCTGGGGTACCGATTGACGAAGAAAAGCAAGAAGCTCTACCGTGACCCGGCCTACCTTCTCACCACAGACCTGACTACGCCCGTAGAAATCCTCATTCAAGCCTACTTTGACCGCTGGGAGATCGAAGTGAACCATCGGGAAGAGAAAAGCATGTTCGGCGTGGGCCAGGCGCAAGTCTGGTCGGACATGGCCGCACCACGTGTCCCTCAGTTTCAGGTGGCCATCTACGCCATGCTATTACTTGCATCCCTGGTCTCCTATGGTCCAACAAGAACTGAGAATTATCACAAGCTCCCTAAGTGGCGAGCCCAAACCGAACGCCGCCCATCAATCGAGGATATTTTGACCCTGATTCGCGAGGAACTCGTGGACAGAGGGATCTCCCATAGCACCACAGGCGGGCAGCGAACTTCCCGCCCCATGAGAATGCCCAAAGCAAGTTAGCCGGAGGGGTTATGAGCCCCTCCAGCTGAAAAAATCGATACGAATTCCCTCGCACCCCAAGGCGGGAGCCGCTTGCGGGCTTCTTCCCTATATGGAAAGGGCCAAAGTACAGGAACTGCCGCCCTACGGGCGGCAGTTGGTTTTTTCAACTGTAGAGACGCCAACTCTTTGCCGGTTCCAGGTAACACCCTCCACGGCCAGAGCTTGACGGTACCGGATTCCTCATTCGAAGGCCTACCCGGGTCCCCGGCCTGGGGCGCCCTCGGTCTCCTTCCGCCGCCCCACACTAATCTCCCTGGCTCGCTGCACCAGTTGATCCAGCGTCGCGCGGGCAGCAGGGTCCAAATTGCCCACGTTTCGCAGGGCCATCTGCACCTGAGCGGGAGGAACCGGGGGGAGATAGTGTTGAGGTTTCCTGGCAAAGAAAGCTGGCGGGACGTTGAAGTACTCTGCGATCCGCTCCAGTACGTCTGAGGACGGGTTCTCTTTTTTCCCCTTCTTCAGCTCGTCGAGGTAGCTTGTGCTGAGCCCGGTCCCCGCTGCGACATCATAGATGTTCTTGCCGTGTTCGGCAAGCAGGTACACAAACCGGTCAGCAATGGAAGAGTCATACATCAGGCTGTTGCCTCCCGGCCGGTTCGAGGCCAATCGTTTTCTTCGATAAGTTCATGCAAAGCCCTCCCTACCTCCAAACCGCAGATGCCGGTTACTTCAGCGTCAGTTGCTCCGGCGAGATACATGCGGGCGGCCAAAACGACTCTAGCGTCACGATCGAGCTCTGCCTTCGTTTGGGGCGAGCTTAGCTGCACAAAGGATTCGTATACCGAAGAAAACAATGTGACGGTCTGTGTGAGACTGATGCTCGAGGTTGGGGACAATCTCTGCCCACTGACGTTCGGGCGGATAACCACCGGCTGCATCGGGATAATGGAGGCCAGGTGCATCACCCGACGGGCGTTCTCGCGGCCACTGGCTAGCCTTTCGTTGATTGCCAAGGCAACACTCACCAGGCAGCCCCGATCCTCCGTCATGGAGCCGATGGTATGGTCTGTCAGATGCCCCAAAAGGCCAATTAGGTTATCGACGTGGCGCCCAGCATGACGCAGAAGATAGATGTGAGCTCCTAAGCGATTGTACCACTCAGGACCAGCGAGCCCCAGTCCTAACAATAGGGTGGCCAACGTCAGCGACAATCGATTGATGTGGACGACGATGCCCACGGTAGAAAGGGACATGTAGATGAGCACCTGTCGCCCGAGAACGTAAATGATTGCCCATGCAAAGGCCCAGATCATCGTCCAAACCCGCCACCGGGTCTGAGGATTCATCGTCTGGCGAAGCAGGTGTCGTGCTCTGAACAGGGCATAGAAATAGCCGGCTGCGGCGTAGATCGTAACGGTAAAGGGTACGTTGATATCCCCTTCACTGTTAATAATTGTACCTCCAGCGTAGTTGGCCCAGGCCAACCAAATCGGAACTAGCCCGAGGAGCGCGCGCAGGAACGCCGACCGCTTGCTGGCCTGGTCAAAGACTGCATCGGCGTAGATCGTGAATAGCCCGGCTTGAAGCACAAGGACAATATCCTTCACCAGTGCGTTGGTCTCCAAGGACACCATGAAGCGGATGGGCGGCTGATTGAAGATGAAGCTGCCCACGGTCAGCAGCATGATCCCAAAGCCCAAGCGCATCGCAAGGTCAGGCCGGCCCGGCTGCCCATAAACGCCACGATAGTGAACCCAAAGCAAATAGGCGGCGATGAAAAGATAGGGTAACGAACTGGTTGTATGAACTAGCATCCAGCGAATGTCTTGTGTTGTCAATCCCATAGTTACACTCCCACGATCGTACCTTGGTCGGCTTCGGCAAGAATCCCTGTGAAGAGTGCTTCAAGCCAGGGGGAAGCAAGGAAGACAACTGCACGCAAGGTAGGACCCCATGTCCGCCACCGTTCGAGGTAGCGCCCCGCCCGCTCCCGGGTTTCACCGCCGAGCAGCCCAATGGCGTGCTCCACGTCCCGTGTGGAAACATACGCGTTACATAGGTCGACAAACGCAGTCAGTGACTCGCCTTTGGCGCCGATTCGGAGGAGAGGGCCCAGTTCGGCCGGATAGGGCAGGTGCGGCAGCGATGGGAGACGCCGGAGTGCGTGTAATTCGGCGAGGATCGTGATGTTCATCGCCCCCAGCCGGCGCATCATGGGCTCCGTTTCGCACCGCCCATAAAAGGCCTTGTCAACAGCCAGGTGATGGCGGTATCCGAGTCCGAAGGTGCCGGCAAGCTGGGCGCCGAGCTCGTCATTATGGGTTACAGTGCGGGCCAGCCCGGCCTGCAAGTACTGGACGTCAGGGCTGATGGAGCCAGCAAGGTACGCGGGGAACTGCTCCGGAGAATTCGGTCGGTGAGTCGACCGCGACGCGAGATAAAGGTGTGACGCCATCAGCATAGAACGTCCTCCCTGACCATTCAGGCGAC
>DAHVXO010000082.1 GCA_027356675.1 Symbiobacteriaceae bacterium
GCCCTGTCCCGGCTCCGCCGCTACGGACAAGGCGCCGTCCAGAGACTCCACGCGATCCTGCAGTGTCTGCAGACCAAACCCGAAAGAGGGACTGCGGGCGCCCTTGCCGTTGTCTGCCACAGCCAGGCAGATGGCCCCGTCGTTCTGGTGCAGAGAAACCCGAAAGTGGGTACTGCCGCCATGGCGGATGCCGTTGGTCAATCCCTCCTGCACAGCGTGGAAAAGGACTTCGCTTTGCGCCGGCGTCACGCGGTCCAGGGGCTCGATCTCAGCGTCAACCGTTATGTTCGTGTGGTGGCTGGTTTTCTGGATGAGCTGCGCCAGGGATAGGGCAAGGTCCATTTCCCGGGGCGGGTCCTTCAGCGCGTGCACGGTCTGCCGCATCTCGTTCAGACCTTTGCGGGTCAGTTCCAGGGATTGCTCAAGTTTCTCCTGTGCACCCTCCGTGTTCCGAACCATTAACCGTTTGGCGGCCTCGATCAGTACCGTAGTGGTCGTCAGTGTATGTCCCACTGAGTTATGGATGGTACGGGCAAGTCGTTCCCGCTCCTGTAGCACCGACACGGCGGCCAGGGTTTCGGCCACCTGGCGCTGTGACCGCTCGAGTGAAAGTGTCCGTTCCGCCACTTTCTCTTCCAGGTTTCTGTTTAACTCCTGAAGTTCAGCAGACATTTTTTCGGTGGCGGCAAACGTACTGGCATATTTGCCGGAGAGGTTGAGCGCCTGGGCGAAGACGAAAAACAGGAGTCCCATGGGGCTAAGCTCACCGGTGTCGGTCAGGCCATTAACCAACGCGATGTCGTGGTAGACCGTGGCGGTAAACACGAGCCCTGCCAGACACGAGAGCCAGGAGTTGGTCCGCTTCCTGACCGCGGCCAGGAACAGGGCATAGAGTAAGTACAGGCCACTGAGGACCATGACCGCCTGAAAAGCTGGGAGCGTTTGGGTATAGACCCTGGCCGGCGTGGCCGCTACCAACAAGCTGAACAGTGAGCCCAACACCACAACAATGGATGTGGCCCGCTCCGACACCTCCCGGGGATAGATGGCTCTCAGAAACAACGTGAAGACCGGCAACCCTGCATAAATGGCGAGGTATTCGAGCTTCATGCCCAGCTCCCAGGGCAGAGCTGGGAACCACCGTGTCAGAGACGCTTCTCGCACCAGCACCGTCCACAGCGACACCAACAGGCAGTAGATACCGAAATAGAGGGTTGACCGATCGGCCCGGTACCGTGCGTGGAAGTTCAATTGATACAGGCCCATGATGACCAGGCTCCCAAACAGGAACAGCGAGACAGCCACGCGGTGTTCGTGCAAGGTAGTGATCTGATCGGCCGTTCCGTACACCAGCGGGTTGGGGAGACCGCCGGCCCGATGATGAAAATTGGCCACCTGGAGCACCAACTCCACCGTATCGCCGTTGGGTTGGAAGAATACCGCCTGGGTCCGGTAGCGAGGCACTGTGCTGTCCCGGGCCGTCCCGACCACGCCGTTGGCGGCAGTCAACTCGCCGTTTACCCATAGCCGGTATGCCGTTCTGATCGGGGGAAGATACAGCCCCCTGACGCCGCGAGCGCCCGGATCACGGATGGTCAGGCGGAAGGTAGCGTAGCCGTCGCCGGGGAGTGGTCTACCCTCGTGCTGGTACCTGGTCCATGTCTGCGGAATCGCGCCCCATTCCCGTCCGACCGGAGTGGCATGGCGAGCGAAATCTGCCGGCGTTAGCAGCCGGTGCCAGTAGAATTCCCACGCGCCGTCGAGACCGAGGGCACCCCGGTCTTCGACAGCCCACCCCTCGAGGTTCAGTATCCCGGCCTCAGCCCGCGGTGGCTCTATCCTCGCGCTTGCCAGCGACGCACACCCGAGGATGGAGATGGCCAGGAACAGTGCCGCAAAGAGACGGGGCACAGGGTTAGCCTCCCTCAATCGGACCGGATGCACCGGAGTCTGCACGCGGCATAGCTTGTGAAGTTCAACCTTCTGATTCATTTGGATGTTTACGTGAGATCTCCTGGTACTGCCATGGTCGACTGAGCAGTTTGCGGCAAATATGACTGGTCATATGACCGTAGTCACTGGTCACCTCACCCTTATGGTCCCTACTATGAATGTAGGTAATTCTATGCTCAATACCAATCATTATCGAGGAGGAATACCGATGCGTCGATTCCGGAGGTTCTTCTTGAGAACGGGCCTGGTCACCGCGCTCGTCTCTATGGTGGTCTATCTGCTCAGCGCCGTGGCCTTTGCCGCCCCGCAAACGCTGACGATTCTCGGTGCTTATGGCAGCCCAGGCAATGTTGACCCGTACACGGAATACTCGTTGGACGGGGGACAGACATGGGCGCAGGCTTACCTCTATGGGTGGCATCCCTGGGGCTTTGTGCCCGGGACGAATAGCTGGGTCAATTGCGGCCCGTCCGGCTCCGTCTGTTTGAACCGGTCGGTCCTGTACCGGGTTCGCTTCAACGTCCCAGCCGGGTTTTCCAACCCGCAGATGCGATTTGACGTAAAGGCCGACAATGCGGCCACGATCTGGGTGAACGGGACGTACGTCACGTACATCGTGGGCGTTGGCGGAACCACAGCCGACGCCACGGTCGCCAGCGCGATTACAACGGGAATGAATGAGATCAGGCTCAAGGTCGATGACTGGGGGGGCTTGGCCGGTTTCAACTACAAGATCACCCTGAACGTCGAAGCCCCAGCACCTCCGTCGTTACTCCCGGGCGGGCAAGTGGCAGATACCACACCACCCGCGCTGACGGTTCCCGGGCCGCTCACTGTGGAGTGCAGCGCCGGCAGCGTCATCTCAGCGAGCGATTCCCAGATCCAGGCTTGGCTGCAGCAGGCGACCGCGACGGATGACGTGGATGGCCAGGTGGCAGTCACGAACGACCTTCCCAAGTCCTGCACCCTCGGTACAAACACCGTCACCTTCACCGCGACGGACGCAGCAGGCAACCATGCTACGGCCAGCTCTACCATCACGGTCGTGGACAGGACGGCGCCGGTGACCGTGGCGACGGCGCCCGCGGGTTGGCAGAAGACCGACGTGACCGTCACCCTGAGCGCCAGCGACAACCTGTCGGGCGTGAATGCCACCTACTACAGGGTGGATGGCGGAGCCCCGCTGGTGGGAACCAGCGCAACGATCAGCGCGGAGGGGACCCATACGGTGGAGTTCTGGAGCGAGGACAACTCCGGCAACTCGGAGGCGCCCAAGTCGGTCACCGTACAGATCGACAAGACCGCCCCCGAGGCCTACATTCAGCTTGACCCGTCGAGCAAGGACGTGGCAGTCTACGGCCGGGATGGACTCTCCGGCGTCCAGCCCGGCCCGGTGGCCCCCGCCTCGGTGACCCCTGTGAAGTGGGGCGGCGACGATAACGATGACGACGAGAAGGGCACGGCCGAACTGCGCACCTACAACCTCCAGGATCAGGCCGGCAATAGCCTGGAGCTGGTGCTGAAGGTGAAGAAGGACGGCCACGAGGTGAAGATGGAGGTCGTGAGCCTCCGGTATAACGGGGCAGCGGTGGTCACCCTGACGGGCAACTCCGCCAAGTTCGAGTGGTCTGCCGAGAAGAACGGCACCCTGAAGGAACTTGAACAGCAGGTTCGGGCCGGCAAGTCCACCACCAAGGTGGAGGCCAAGTTCGAGGGCAAGAAGAACCAGACCACCATCAAGTCGAGGGAGACGAAGACGGCCCAGTCCGGTCTGGTGCTGCTGCGGATGGCCACAGCCAACGGAGAGTTGAGCGTCGAGTACTAGCCGGGGTCTTATCAACGGAATGAGAACGGACCGGCCTCGGGTCTAGAGCAGTTGAAAGAAGCCGGTGGCAGGTCAGCCGCCGGCTCTCTTCGTATCTCCAAGATTCTGCGGATCAACATCTTCGCCACGGGGCCTACCGGGCGGTCCGCCGGCCCAGGAGCCTGCGCAGTGCGGTAGCGACCGGGTGTGGGTCATCGGGCGGCATCACCAGGTTGGCAGCGCTGCGCACCGAGTCCGGCGCCCAACCACAAGATGGTCAACGCTACACTCTCCGTGAACTTTGCCGATGCCTGTGACCCTGGTGCCTCGTGTAGGATCGTCTCAGTCAGCAGCAACGAGCTCGCCAATGGCAAGGGTGACGGCAACACGGCCGCGGATTGGCAGATTACCGGTGCACTTACCTGTGTGCCAAGGAAACGGTTCGCCGGGCGCTACCGGGGATCAGTTCCCCGCAGAGACCTGGCTCACCTGGAGTGTCACCTTGGGCAGCACCTCGCCGGTGGAGAGAGCCTTGTACAACAGGGGCGTGGCCTTGCCAGGCCACTGCCGGCCTCCCGGGCCGTCTTGACCTCATGCGTGAACGATTCTACCGCCATGCAGGGGTTGCACACGTCAAGGTCTACCGACCCCGGAATGGGGCCTTCCTGGGCTATAATCTTCAGGTGTAGAAGCATGGCGCGACTTCCAAAGGATGTGGACGGCGTCTGGCGGGCCACCAAACTCCCCGCCGAGACCCACGCCACCGCGG
>DAHVXO010000117.1 GCA_027356675.1 Symbiobacteriaceae bacterium
TTAGAGCGGGACCTGAAGGGCCGGAATGTAGACCACTTGCGCGGGACATTTGAAAGGGCGGCCAGCTACTACGGCGTCATCCCTGAGTACCTTTTGGCCGAGACGCCCCAGGAGTATATGAAGGTCTGGTTAGGTCGGGTCGAAGGCCCGCCGACGTTTGGCCAGCGGTTAAGCATCGTGCTCCATGAATTGCAGCTCCGGTGGGGAGAAGGATTCAGCCAGACTGCGGTCGCTAGCTCGATCGGCACGACGGGCGAGGCGCTCAATGACTACCTGGATGATCGGGTGCAGGTTACCACCAGCGTCGCCCATCAATTGAGTGTTGCCACGGGTGCACCGGTAGAGTGGCTGGTGCCCCGGCCGACGAGCAAGTCGGGCAGGGATCCAGGCATTCAACGAGTAATCGAAATGGCTGTCGCCAGTGGAATGCAGACGGGCGAATTGGAGGCACTGATCCGGGTATGGTTAGCCGCAAAAAACCAGCAACCCTCGGGGCGTTGAGCTCCGAGGGTTTTCTGTGGGTTGTTCAGCTGTGCCCGGATTATGCTCCCAGCGAAAACCACTCCGCAATAACGGCCGCCCCAGTGAATTCGCTTCCAGCGAAATAGGCAGGCCGAAAAACGGACCTACTTGACCCGAATCGATGAAGACGCCGACATGGTCTGTGTCGGGCCGGGGCCGGCCAAACCAGCACTCGCCGTCGCCGCCACGGCACACACGGCCATAACGAGTACGGCCAGCACCATGAACCTACGCATCACGGAGTCCCCCTTTCTCAAGAATGAGGGTCAACCAATCGCTGGCAGCATCTCGAAGTGCCAGGTTCCAGCGCTGATCAGCAACTACCGCGGCGTGCAGCGCCAGGGCTGCAGCGCGGCAACGGTCTCCCAATTCCCACACAGCCCGAGAAAGCCAGTACCGGACTTCGGCCAGTGGAGAAGCCCATAAATCCTCGTGGCCCACGGAAATAGCTTCGGCGCGTTCCGCCTCAACCACAGCGTCGGCGAAGCGTCTCTGACAGTAACGGACAATTGCCAGAGTGCCGCGGAGGACAAACCGCGTGAACGGGTCTTCCACATCCGGCACCTGCGCCAAAACCACGTCTGCGTCATCGGCATTCCCACTCAGGGTTAAGGAGTAGGCCAGGTCGGCGGCAGCCTGGGCCCGCCGCACGGGATCGGCGTACGACTCCAGCGCCAGGCGGTGGTGCGGGACGGCCTTACCGTACTGCTGCAGGCGGTCGTGGGCGAGTCCGAGGGCATGATGGGCGTACGGAACCCACCCTACCGCTGTCGCGGGGAGGGCGGGAAGGACGTCGAGGAACTTGTTTGCCGCTGTTATTGCGTCGGGATAGAACCCATGGTGAGCACAGGCTACGGCCCTGTTGACGAGCAAATCAGCCCAAACGAGCGAATTGGGTTCGGCAACACGGAGACCTTGGTGTAGCAGTACCACAGCATCAGCAAGACGGCCAAGGCGAAGCGCGGCTTTACCGCCTGCCAATGGATATTCTCCGGCATGAGATCCGTATTCGCCCAGTGTGATCAGGCACTTGGCGGCCGTCACAACGGCTTCATCGCTTCCAGACAGTACGTCCGCCACATACCGGGTGCGGAGGTCCACCTGTTCCATGCCCATCACCCCATCATGTGCCATTGTACCCTAATCTGTCGTTAACTTCCAGTATGAACACCACCCGAATCCCTGTTTTCGCTCGACAAGAACCGACGACCTGATAACAAGGGCCGGGCGAATCCGCGGCAAGTTCATTGGCCCTTCTCACCTACATTTTCATGTCAGTCCTAAATGTGGTGCAGGATCACATCACTAAATGTCTAATCCTTTTGTGCCAGCTGAAAATTCAGCAGGTGTACAGGTTTGGGGGAGGTTGGGACGAAATGACCATGCGCTACCCGCTGACACTCTTGACGATGCTGGAACGCGCTCGGCGGTACTTCCCTGACAAGGAGGTCGTATCGCGCACAGCTGCGGGGATTTTCCGGTACACTTACAAGGACTACTACGAACGCACCCGTCGCCTCGCCGCTGCCCTCGATGGTCTGGGGGTTAGGCGCGGGACCCGGGTCGGCACTCTGGCTTGGAACCACCACCGCCACCTGGAAGCCTACTTTGCCGTCCCCTGCATGGGGGCGACCCTGCATACCATCAACCTTCGCCTCCCGGCCGAACACCTCGCCTACGTGATCAACCACGCCGGCGACGAGGTCATCCTGGTTGACGCCGACCTTCTGCCATTGCTCGAAGGGATCCGCGGCATGCTGGAGACGGTTGAGCACATCATCGTCATGGCGGACGGGCCCCTGCCGCACTCCGCGCTGGCGCCGCTCCACGACTATGAGAGACTGCTGGCCGCCGCCCCCGCGGACTGGCAGTTCCCCACCGACATCGATGAGTGGGATAACGCCGGCATCTGCTTCTCCAGCGCTACCACCGGCATGCCCAAGGGCGTCATTTACGCCCACCGGGCTATCTATCTGCATAGCATGATGGCTTGTATGGTGGACACTGTGGGAATCAGTGAGACGGACGTCACGTTTCCGGTGGTGCCCATGTTCCATGTGAACGCTTGGGGCCTGCCCTTCGCGTCGGTCTGGATGGGTGCGAAGCAAGTGCTGCCTGGCCCGCGCCCCGACCCCACCATCCTGTTGGAACTGATGCAGAACGAGAAGGTGACCCTGGCCGCCGGCGTGCCCACCATCTGGATGGGCGTAATGCGGACCCTGGAGCAAAAGCCTTACGACTTATCCAGCATCACTCGCATCGCCTGCGGCGGTGCGGCGCCGCCCCAGGCCCTGATCGAGGCGTACGAGCAGAAGCTGGGCGTACCGTTCCTGCACGCTTACGGCATGACCGAGGCCGCGCCAATCACCCACGTTAGCCGCCTGAAGCGGAAGCTGGAGGCCGACGACAAGGAGCACCGCTACGCCCGCAAGTCCCGCCAGGGTTTGCTGGCTCCTGGCCTGGAGATGCGGGTCATCAACGAATCCGGCACGGAAGTTGCCTGGAACGGGGCGGAGATGGGCGAAGTCGTGCTGCGGGGCCCGTGGATCGCCCACGAGTACTACCACGACCGGCGTAGCCACAGCACCTTCAAGGAAGGCTGGTACCACACCGGCGACGTGGCCACGATGGATTCCGAAGGCTACATGCAGATTGTCGACCGGGTCAAGGACCTGGTCAAGAGCGGCGGCGAGTGGATCTCTTCGGTTGACCTGGAGAATGCCCTCATGGCCCATCCCATGATCGCTGAGGCGGCCGTGGTCGCCTGCTACCACTCCCGGTGGCAGGAGCGCCCGCTGGCCTGCGTGGTGCCCAAGCCCGGCCACCAGGACGAGATCACGACCGTTGAGGTCCGCACCTTCCTGAAGGCCCGCTTCGCCGACTGGTGGCTGCCCGACGATGTGGTCATCATCGCAGAAGTGCCGAAGACCAGTGTGGGCAAGTTCGACAAGAAGGTCCTGCGGGAGAAATACTGGAACCATCTGGAGCAGAGTCCGGCGAAGTAAGGGTAGCGATGAGGCCGGGCCGCAGAGACTCAAGCCGCCCGGCCTTTTGCTATCTTTCGCAGTGCGAAGACGGACAGGCAGGCCAGCACCACCAGGGTTACGAAGCCAAACAGTGGGTATAGTACCGATAGCAGATTGCTAAAGCCTAAGCCGCTCCCCAGAAGCGCCATCGCCACCACCAGGACCACGACACCTCGGTAGCTCGCACCCAGCACGGCGGCGGCCCGGGTCGCGAACCCGTACGCGCAGGCGATGGCCGTCGTGTAGATCTCGGCCCAGAGCGCCAGGGCGTAAAACCACTGGACCGGCCGGGCGTGTAGGCGGGCCAGGAAGAGCATGGGGACTTCATATCGGCCAATCTCCGGCATGTGGGCGGTAACTGCCAGCTTGATGCCGATTCCCAGCACCCCCAGGGCCAGGCCGCCAATCACGGCGCCCCACCGCAGCACCCGCATCTCGCCCACTTCGGCCCCCAGCGGCCCCAACACCGAGACCGAGAGCACCAGGTTGTACGCCACGTAGAGCCAGGTCGCCACGAACCAGGACTTGACCGGCGCCAGGGTCGGCCAGGGTAAGGTCTTCAGTAGCATGGCTTGCAGCCCGTGAAAATCGATCGAGGCCGCCGCCAGTCCCAGCACCGCCACGGTCAGAACCGGCACCACGACGGCATTGGCCGCCATGATGCCCCGCATGCCCGCGAGGATGGTCACCCCGGTGAATCCCGCCGTCAGCAACACCCCGATAGACCGGCTCAGACCGATCTGCTCGGCGAAAATGGCCCCGCCGCCGGCGATCATCACCGTTAATGTGGCGCCGAGAAAGAGCGTGATGACCCCGTCCATGATCCGGCCAAGCCACGGCCCGCAGACCTCATGCAGGATCTCCCGGTGCGATCGGGCACCTAACAGCCGGCCCAGTTCCATCACCAGCCCGCCATACAGACAGAAGAGCAGGGTTGCCAGGCCGATGCCAACCAGGCCCGCCCGCCCGTACGAGGCGAAGAACCGGAGCGTCTCCTGGCCGGAGGCGAATCCGGCGCCGACCACCGTGCCCACGTAAGTGGCGGCAACCTTGAACACCCGGCTTCGGAATTCGGTGCGCGTCACTTGCCCCACCCCGGTATTACCTATGTTGGCGGACTGCGGGCAGAACGGCTGAACGTGCCAACCGTCGCTTGCGTCCATCCCTGCCGAACCCGTATAATAACAACATACAACTTCACAACTACGTCCCGAGTCGCACCACCTGTCGGGTAATCCATGGCGGTGGCGACCGGTCCCGGGTAACTCCCGGGCGAGGGCCTGCAGGGAAACCTTCAGGCCTCCCCACTTGGAAAGGGGCGGAATTCCGGCTGCTATGCAGGCGGGCGATTCTGCTATCTTCCGTGAGAAGGTAGCTATTTTTGTGTCCCAAGGGACGGGATGGCGTATGGAGTTCTTTGATCTGATCCCCGTTGAGGAGGCCCGCACACAGTTCCTGACCGCGAGCCGGCAGGTGCCCGCTTTCCCTGAGACCGTGTCGCTGGCCGCGGCCCGCGGCCGGGTGACCGCAGTCCCTGTCATCACTCCGTCGGACCTGCCGCCCTTCTCCCGCACCCGTGTGGACGGTTTTGCCGTCCGGGCGGCCGACACCTTTGGTGCTTCCGAAGGCCTCCCGGCTTACCTGCGAGTGACCGCTGAGATTTTGATGGGCCAGGCACCTGCGCTTCCGCTGAAGCCCGGCGAAGCCCAGCGCATCAGCACCGGCGGGGCGCTCCCGGATGGCTCCGATGCCGTGGTCATGATTGAACATACCGAAGCCCTTGCCACGGATGAAATCGGGGTCATGCGCCCCGTCTCCCCCGGCGAGAACGTGATGCACCAGGGCGAGGACGGTCGGGCGGGCGAGGTCATGCTTCCCGCCGGGCACGAAGTCCGGGCCCAGGAACTGGCCCTGCTCTCCTCCGCCGGGATCCTCGAAGTAGCCGTGCTCCGGCGGCCCCGCGTGGCGATTATCTCCACCGGCGATGAGCTGGTCGACCCCGGTATCGCTCCCGGACCTGGCCAGATTCGGGAGTCCAACGCTGCGGCTCTGACCGCTCTGGT
>DAHVXO010000137.1 GCA_027356675.1 Symbiobacteriaceae bacterium
ATATACCCCACCAGTTCGCCCGGCTGGATCTGAAACGAGATGTTGTCGACGGCGACCTTGGTGTTGTACTCGCGGGAGACCAGGGAGCGCAGGGCACCCAGGGCCCCCTCCCGCCGCTTTGCGATCTTGAACTCCTTGCGCAGGCCCTGCACGTCGATGAGAGCGCTCACTCTGTCGCCTCCACTATGAGCCTGTGCCCGAATACCGGCGGGTTCCCGCCACCCAGACCAAATAGACTGCGGCGAACGTCACCAGGCCGACCACAGGGGTCAGATAAGCGAACACCGGGTGAAAGAGCACCCCGCTCCGCCCCAGAAGGTCTGCCCTACTTCTGCTTGGCGTCGTGGTACTCGGAGATCTGCCAGAGCCCGATGCCTTCGTCGCGCGCCTCCGTCTGGAGTTGGCGGAAGAAGTCTGCAGCAGCCACGTTCGGGGCGATGGTCATCGACTGTGCGTATCCCGCCCGAATCAGGAGGGCGTTGACCCAGGTGCCATCATCCAAGTACAGGTGCAGCAACTCCCGTCCGTACCGATCCTGATGCGCGACGTCGTAGCGGTAGCGAACCCGGGTGTTCGGCGGCAGCAGGGACTTGGTGAAATCCGAGGCCTCCTGGCCGAAGGTCTGGACCGGGCGCCGCGGGTCGACGGTCTCGGGGGTATTGATGCCCAGCAACCTGACCTTCCGTTTCTGACCGTACCCTTGAATTTCCACTGTGTCACCGTCCACCACTCGCACGATGGCGGCGGTGGGCAGCTTCTTCAACTCGGTGGCGCTGGTACGCAGGCCTTTTTCGGACTTGATGCCCTCGATTTGTGCGGCCGTGGGGAGCCGATACCGGGCAGCCGACTTCGCTCCGCCCCCACTGCCGGCGCTCCAATACCAGAGCCCTGCCAGGACCAGTGCCACCATCCATGCAAGTGCGGAACGCTTCATGTACACCGGCTCTCCTTTCAGCATCTGACCCTCCGCACGATCCAAACAGGAACGAAACATCCGGAAGGAGTTTCGACCCGTCTCACGAATCGGCCATAGTGGGGTCTCTGTGCGAGGGGGTGACGTTCGATGCTCAAGTGTCCGGACTGCGGCCGTGCCGGCGGCCCGTTTCGCCTGCGCAATCAGATTCAGGCAGACGGCCAATTGCTCCGGGGGTGGACCTGCCCGTGCGGCACTACGTTCCATGCCACCGCCGGCGCCGAGCGGCCATCCGCATCGCAGGCCCTTTACAGCGGCTTCACCGTGGAGTGGAACGGGAAGACGCAGGCGGTCAGCCTGAAACATATGGGCAAGCACGAGACGACCTGGGGCATGGGTCCCTGGACGATCGCCGTCTCCGGGCCCCCGGATGGTCCGGGTACCCGTGTCGTCACGCTGCTGGTGGGCGAGGAAGAGTCCATCGGCGAATGGCGCTTACAGCCGGGCTGGGGTCCCAGCGAGATCGGGCGGCGGCTCAAGGTCTGGCCGCTGCCATCGGACCTTTCGCCGGAGTTGCTGGCCAGGGTCATCGTCCGAGTGCTCGGTTAGCGGCGGGTCCCTGGCGGACCCGCCTTTGCGCGCCCGAGACTAGAGGTCGCTGCTGGACCGGTAGCGCAAGTACTCCTCGTACCGCCGCAGCAACGCCCGCCGCCCCGCGTAATCGGGGCAAGCCCGGGCCACCAGGGCCCAGAAGCGGGGGCCGTGGTTCAATTCGCCCAGGTGACAGACCTCATGGATCAGCACGTACTCGAGGAGTTCGTGCGGCCCGCCCCGCAGCCGTTCTGAGACCTGGATGTTCCGGGTGCGACCGCTGCAGGAACCCCAGCGGCTCTCCTGCTTCTTGAAGCGGACCTTGCCCATCCCGAAGCCGTAGGACTGCTGGTTGATCTTGGCGGCCCACGCCGCCAGCGCCGCGTCCGTGGTTACTGGCGAGGGCGTCAGACCCGGCGGGGGGCCGGTCTCGGCCACCTGTGCGGCCAGAGCCTGCGCCCGCTCCAGGCGGGGCTGCAGACGCCCCATCAGGATGTCGATATGCCGCCGTTGCTCGGTGTGCGGGAGGCGGCTGGAGATATAGAGAATGATCTCCCCGTCCTTGATCCGTCCGGAAGAGTTCTGCTTGTCCTTGAAGACGATCTTCACGCCGTCACCCCCAGGCGCGGACACGTATCCTGCAAAGGACACCCGGCGCAGGCCGGACGGGCCTTGAGGCAGAGGCGGTGCCCCAGGGTGTCGATCTGGGCATGGTACTCACCCAGCCGCTCTGCAGCCGCCGGGAGGTAGGTATGGAAGAACTCCTGCATGTCGTCATACGCCGCGTCGGGCGCCAGGATACCCAACCGCGCGAAGATGCGCCGGGTGTAGGTGTCCATGGGCATCACCGGGGCATGGGCAGCGTAACAGAGAATACAGTCGCCCGTCTCGGGGCCGATTCCTCGCAGGTTCAGCAACTCCAGGCGCAATTCTTGCAGTGGGCGGGCGAGCAGCGCCCCGAGGTCACCCGCGTAGTGAGTGAATACGTGGTCCAGAAAGTCCCGCAGCTTGCGGGCCTTCTGGTGGTAATATCCCGTGGGCCGGATGAGCGCCTCTATGGTCGCCTGAGGCGTTGCGTAGAGTCTCGCGGGCTCCAGGAGCCCCGCATCCCGCAGCGCCAGCAACGCCCGCTCCGTATTGGTCCAGGCGGTGTTTTGCACCAGAATGGCGCCTACGATCATCTCAAATGCAGGAGCGGCGGCAGGCGCCGGCACGCCCACGGCGGGCCACCAATGGCGAGGGCCGAAATGGCCCTCCAGGCGCTCCAGGATGCCAAGCAGGTAAGGTGACCAACCGCCCACCGGCTCGGCCGTCACAGGGAAGGGCTGGTGCAACAAATCACCTCAATGTCACGGATGTGGCAGAAGGACGGCCCACTGTGGCCGTCCTTCTTCCTTTCGCACTCTGCCCTGCGAAGTCCTGTTTCACTCCGTCCGGCGCCGGGTGGCCGCAGTTGCGGGACCCCAGGCGCCCTCGGACCCGATCAGGAAGGCGATGCCCGTCCCTTCGGTCCAGGTCTTGGCATCCGTATTGATGGAGATGGTGCCCGTGGCGCCCTGGGGGGCCGTGCCCAGGGAGATGCCCAACCGCAGGCCCAGCCAGGTATGTGTATAGTTGACGAAGACGTTGGTCCACCGGCCCTGGACACTCGCTGAAACCGGTCGAAAGTTGACGAACAAATCCCAGGATTCGACTTGATCGTCGACGGTGTAGCTGGCGATGCCGTTGGTATGCTGGTCGCGGCGAACGCCGTCGAATAGGGTCGATGAGACGTAGACGAGATCACCTGCAGTCCAGCGCACGTCGATCACATCGGTGGGGGCATCGATCAGGCGGTATTCAGTCTCCCGCCAGTGCCCGCTGATGGCCGCCTGCTCCGAGTAGGTGCCATCCCGGTTCTGCCACTCGTAGAGCCAGAGACTCAGAGTGAAGTCCGCCTTGCGTCCCGCGGCCGTGTGGACAGAGCGGCCGAGGGCTGAACCCCGGTCGGGTCCAAGACCACCACGGAATCTGGGTCCACCGCCGGGACGGGGCCCCCTCTCGCCCGCCCCAGCCTCCTGGTACCCAACCACCCGCAGCCCCAGCGCCCCCATCCGCTCGGCCACCGCCGCCGGGCCGCCCCCGCCCCGGATCGCGATCCGAGCCGCCGCCTCCACTGCCTCGACCGTCCTGGGCGGACTGCCCCCCGCCAGACTTGCGGCAGGCACGCATAGCGCCAACAGGATTCCGAATCCCACCGCTGCGACCTTCGCCACGCCGGCAGGCCCCCTATGGCACAATCTGACCTATCCTGCTGCGGTCAGTCGCTTCCTGCTGCCGTATGCCGACAAGAATACTCCGACTTCAAGCGAATGATACCTGTCCTTCCAGAACTGGTTAGATTCTTCTCCGCACAGGAACCGTGGGTGGACCAGTGGAATGCCTCAACTAGCAAGCACACCGAAGGATGGGGTCATTTCAATGCCGGAGGCAAGCATTCAGTTGCTCCTGGATCAGATGGACTACACGTTCGGACACGGCGGTTGGTTTCGGGCCCTGGACAGGGCGGTGGAAGGACTAACAGCGGAGCAGGCTGCGTGGCACCCCGGTCACGGGGTGAACACCATCTGGCAGACTGTCAACCATCTGACCTTTTGGAAGACGCTTTGCGCCAGACGCTTGGATGGCGCACCCCTCACGGCAGAGCGGATCGACAACACCACTACCTTCGGGAACGCCGGTCAACCCGGCGATGAACTGGCATGGCGCATCGCCCTGGAGCTCCTCGCCAGTGCGCACAGGGCCTACCACCTGAAGGAATTGTTTCTGGTCCTGAACGTGCATGATGCCTACCACCTGGGCCAGATCGTTACGATTCGAAAGCTCCAGGATTCCTGGCCCAGAAGTAGTTAGACCTGATCAGCGACGCCCCGTGGCAAGGTTGGACTATAGGATGGAAATCTAGATCCAATCAGGGAACCGGCAAGATACCGTCGTCACCCGCCAGTCGCACACTTCGGCGGGGAAGCCCGCGACCGATTGCGTTGCAAGGCATGTACAGTTGCGCCCCATGACAGGAACCGAGGCCGGTCCCCAACCCGTAGGGAGAACGATACTAAGGGCCAGGAGATAACTCCTGGCCCCGACTTGCATGGCTACTTGACCTCGATCGTGATGGTCTGAATCACCGGGGGGACCTTCGGCCGGCTCATGGCGCCGTCCGATCCCCTCACCGTCTCAACCGCGGAGATCTTCAGCACGACGTCCATACCCTCCACCACCTTGCCGAACTGGGTGTAGTTGGGTTGCTGGTCCAGCCCCTTGCACCCGGCCCCGTTGCAGATGAAGAACTGGCTGCCGTTCGTGTTGGGTCCGGCGTTGGCCATCGCCACGATGCCCGGATCGTACGAGCGCTTGACCGGCAGTTCATCGGCGAACTTGTACCCAGGCCCGCCGCCGCACGTCCCCACGGGGTCGCCGCCCTGGATCATGAAGTCCTTGACAATCCGGTGGAATATCAGGCCATCATAGAACCCGTCCTTGGCGAGGAACACGAAGTTGTTGACCGTCTTCGGGGCATCCTTGGCAAAGAGCTCGATCTTGATGTTCCCCAGCGATGTCTTCAGCGTCGCATAGTACTGCTTGGCTGGATCGATTTGCATGGCAGGGGGAGCGCTCCACTGTTTTTTGTTGCCCGCCGGGGTCGGTGCCGGACCCTGTGGTACGATGACGGTAGTCTTCGGGGTGCTGCCATAGGCAGCCGACGGGGATCCCGGGTTGGTCCTCGCCTTGTCGGCGACGCCGCCGCACCCACTCAGGATCAGTGTTGCAGCCAGTGCTACCATCCATTTTATACGCATACCTGACTGTCCCTCCTCTTCGATACTCCATAGCTTACAACGCACCGCCGAGGAGGGCAAGCGGGGAGCATGCCGAATTCCTCCGTCAGGTGATCGGACATGATCCGCGGCCGTTTTGCGCCCACTCCATCCGGACAGATGCACATCGGCAACGCCCGCACAGCCCTGCTGGCCTGGCTGCAGGCCCGCAGCGCCGGCGGCGCCTTCGTGCTGCGCATGGAAGATCTGGACCGGGCCCGCTGCCGGTCCGACCTGGCGCACCAGGTGCTCGAAGACTTGCGCTGGCTCGGCCTTGACTGGGACGAGGGGCCGGATGTGGGCGGTCCCATGGGGCCGTACGTGCAGAGTGAGCGGACGGATGCTTACGGCGCCGCCCTGGACCGTCTGCGCGCCGCAGGCTGGCTCTACCCATGCTTTTGCTCCCGCGCTGAACTCGCAGCCATCGCCAGCGCCCCCCACGGGCTGACCGCCGAAGGGCCCAGCTACCCCGGCACCTGCCGCCGCCTGACGCCGGCGCAGGTCGCGCAGGCCAGGGCGGCCCGCGCCAAACCCCCCGCCCTCCGCTTCGCCCTCCCGGACGCGGCCGTGACCTGGGATGACCTGGTCGCCGGCCCCCAGGTCTTCGGTCCAGGCGCCGGCGGCGACTTCGTGGTCTTGCGGGCCGACGGGATCATCGCCTACCAGTTGGCCGTCGTGGTCGATGATGCCGCCATGGGCATCACAGACGTCCTGCGCGGGTGGGACCTGCTGGACTCGACACCGCGCCAGATCCTGCTGTTCCGGGCCTTGGGCCTCCCCGTGCCCCGGTTCGCCCACGTGTCCCTGCTGTTCGGCCCTGACGGCGCCCGGCTCGCCAAACGCCACGGCGCCGTGGCGCTGGCCGCCATGCGGGCAGCCGGCACGGCCCCCGAGACGCTCGTCGGTCACCTGGCCTACCTCAGCGGCCTGCTGGACCGGCCGGAGCCGGTCCGCCCAGCGGACCTGGTTGCCAAATTCGACCTGGGGCGGGTGCCCCGCACGCCGGTCACAGTCACGACCGACACCCTGGACCGCTTGAGCCGCTAAGACCAGAAACCGACTATTGCGGACGCCACCCCTGCAAGAAGACCCACTTGAACTGCTTCGCCCGCGTCCGCTTCGACAGTTTCGACATGCACCATTCGCACGACGTCATCTCGGAGCGGTACCCCGCCGCCCGCTCCTTCGACTGCACGATCAAAACCGGTTGCCCGCACCACGAGCACGCATTCGGATCATACATGTTGGTCTCGTAGTCAGGCTCAACCCCGAACTTGCGAATCTCCGCCGGATCGACCACGCCGCTCACCCTCCTGCTTGATGCAACACTTCCCTGTTATGTTGACCGCAGCGGCGCGCACACTAATTCAAATGACGAGCCTTGAGCGGGGGAGTGCGCGCCTTGAGCCATTCATCGATGACCGACAGCCTTGGCCTGCCGCCCGCCCCCGGCATCTTCACCGACTCGGCGTGGGGCGGCGCGGAAGACTCGCTCACCCTTTTAGACCTACCTGGCAACGAAAACGGTCCGCCTCCGGACCCAGAGTCGTTATACTGCCCCGCTGGCACCCACCTCTACCCTTTTCAGGAGGATGGGATCCGGTACCTCCAGGCCCATCCCATCGCCCTGCTGGGCGATGAGATGGGCCTGGGCAAGTCGATTCAGGCCATCGCTGCCCTGCGGTTGCTGGTCAACCGGGGCGAGGTGACCCGAGCTCTAATCCTCTGCCCGAAGACCCTGGTCTTCGACTGGTACTACAAGCTCCGGCAGTGGGCGCCGGACCTGCGAGCCGTGCCGGTGGAGGGGCCCAAGCGCCGCCGGGGCTGGTACTGGAAAAGCCGGGTGCACATCCATATCGCCGGGTACGAGACCTGGCGGGAGGACACGCGGTCCGCCCTGGTGGACCCGGCGGCCTATGACGCGGTCATCCTCGATGAGATCCAGCGCATCAAGAACCCGGAAACGGCCATCCACCGGTCGGTGACGAACCTGCAGGCCACCTGGCGCTGGGGCCTCTCGGGCACGCCGCTCGAGAACCGGGTGGAGGAATTGCTAGCCATCTTCGCCTACCTCAAGCCCGGTCTGCTGCCCTACACCCGCCACTGCGCCCCAGAGCCCGTGCGGAAGGCCATCGCCCCGTTCGTGCTGCGCCGGTGCAAGTCGGACGTGCTCCACC
The DNA here is from genome assembly GCA_027356675.1 of Symbiobacteriaceae bacterium. The sequence continues at coordinate 7,539 of DAHVXO010000137.1, forward strand.
ACTTACCGCCAAAGGAGACCCGGACGGTCTGGCTGGAACTGACCCCGGTCCAGCGCATGGCGTACGCCGCCGCTGAGCGGGCGGGCGTCAGTGCGCTCCGGCAGGCGGGGTACGCCGCTGCCCCCATGCTGGCCCTGACGCTCCTGACCAAGCTCAAACAGATCTGCAACCTGGATGCCGAGACCGGCGCCTCTGCCAAGCTGACCTACCTGGAGGGTGAGCTTGCGCGCCTCACCGCGGCCGACGAGAAGGTCCTGATCTTCTCGCAGTACCCCGAGAAGACCCTGAGGCCGCTCCTGCCGAGGCTTGCGCCCTTCGGAGCGGCTCTCTTCGATGGTTCCCTCACGGACTGGAACCGCCAACTGCTGGTCCACCGCTTTCAGAAGACCGCTGTGCCCCGCGTGCTGGCGATATCGCTCAAATGCGGCGGGGTCGGCCTCACTCTGACCAGGGCCCGCCACGTCTACCACTTCGACCTCTGGTGGAACCCGGCATCCGCCCAGCAGGCGGAGGACCGGACCCATCGGATCGGTCAGGAACATCCGGTCCACGTCACCACTCTCCTGACCCGCGGAACGGTAGAGGAGCGCATCGCTGAACTCCTGGAGCGCAAGCGGGAGCTCTTCCGCCAGGTGATGGAGCCGCTCACGGACACGGAGGCCGGGATGGAACTGGCGATGGCCCAGGCGCTCACTAAAGCGGATCTGATGAACCTCTTCGGCGTGACGCACTGAGGGCCTACCGGAAGGCCTGGATCCCATCCCAGACCCGCCAGGTGCCCAGGAGTACCAGTGCCAGACCCGCGATCTGCAGGGCCAGGCGGTAGGCCCGTCCCTGCAGGAGGTGGCGCCCACGCCCCACCGCATATGCAATGCCCAACTTGCACCCGACCAGCAAGGTAAAGAAAGGCACCGCAAAGGCCGCCGGTCCAGCCCAGCCCAGGCCGGCAAAGCTCTGCTTCAGCATCGGCGTGCCCATCGTGATCCAAAAGATATACGGCTGCGGATTGAGCAGGTTCGTGACGAACCCCTTGAGGAGCAGACCCTCCGTCCCCACGGCCGCTGTGGCCTCGGTGGTCGCGACCGCCTCTTTCCCCGGCGACCGCATGGTCCACCACCCGAGCCAGACCATGAAGGCGCCGCCAAAGAGGGTGATGGCGGACAGCCCCCACGCCGGCAGCGGTGCGATCAGCAATAGGGTGATGCCGATGGTGAAACTATCGCTCAGCAAGGGGGCGAGTGCGACGCGAAAGCCTGCGGGCCATCCGCCCCGCAAGCTTTCCGTAAGAATCAGCGTCGTGAGCGGGCCGGGGCTCAGCCCGGCGTTCAGTCCCAGTGCCAGCCCAGTTAGCAGGAAGTAGATCACGTCAGGTCGTCTGCACCCGGCGGGAACTTCTTGAGTTCAGCCTCGGCCTGGTCCCGGTACGCAAAGACGGCGTCCCCGGTGGTGCCGGTCCGGTGCACCGCCTTCTTTACGCCCTCCTTGAAGAAGGGGTCCTTCTCAATCACGTAGTAAGTCTTAATCCCATTCGGGTGCGTCATCGTCCAGATCATGAGGTCTTTCTGCGTCAAAACTCCACCCTTGGCCATGCTCGCCGTCTTCCTTTCACTCAACGCCTGCGGCGGTCCCGGTGCACGGACGCGCCCCTGCTGCGTCCAGCGTCCTGAATTTGAGATATTCGGCGACGCACGTCAAGACACCTCGCGGCAGGGAGTGACGACTTACGCGGGGAACCTGAATACCGATACATTTCGCAAGGAGCGATGGTAGCTGAGCGATATCAGACAGACCTTCCGCGTCTACGGCTCCTGGACGGGGTTAACCGCCGCCCAGGGCGACCTCTCCAGTAGCTTCTCCAACCTGCGGCTCGCCTTCAGCGCGCCCATAGCAGATGAAGGCCTGCCTGGCCTGACATCGCCTGAGGAGCTGTTGCTGGGCGCCGCCGTAGCGGCCTACTGCACGGCCTTCATGTCCGTCGCCGGCCAGATGGCCCTGGACGTGGCCGACCTGGCGGTCGCGGGGGAACTCGTGCGAGACTTTGATGAGGTCGAGGGCAGCCGGCTCACGGCGATTCGGCTGGAGCCCCAGGTCAGCCTGCGCACCGGCATCGGGTTTGAGAAAGTGCACGATATGTTCCGGCGCGCCGCCGCGCTCGCCAAAAACCGGTCGCCCGTCCTGCAGGCCCTCGCGGCCAGCGTGAAACTGACCATCGACCCAACCTTTGGCGAGGCGCGCCAAGAGGAGTTTTAGTCCTCCGCGTCTAAGTACCCTTGCGCATGCCTGACGCTGGGCGCGCGTTGCCAACCAAATGAGGCTAACACACACACGAGCCTCCCAGCGGCGCAGTCGCCCCGAAGGGCATGTCATGACAGTTTGAGGCCGGCGGGTTTGCGCCGGTCTCTTTCTTTTTGGCCACCCTGAAAATAGGCCCGCTGCTGCATTCAGTTATAGGTGTCCTCTATAAGTCACAAGCCTGATCCGGGAGGGGTTTATGTGGACCGGCTTGATGATCTGGCATGGCATTTTCAGCGTTTTGCCGAGGTCCAGTGTGATCACTCGCCCTTGTACCGTCGCCTTGCTGCGGGAGTTGCGTTGGA
>DAHVXO010000138.1 GCA_027356675.1 Symbiobacteriaceae bacterium
TCAGGCAGATCGCAGAGACCTACCGGAAGGTGCGGAACACCCTACGCTTCTTGCTCGGCAACTTATACGACTTTCACCCGGACCAGGATGCAGTCGCTCTCAACCGGATGGGCGAGTTTGACCGCTTCATGCTCCATCGCCTGGGGGATCTGATCGAACGCTGCACGCGAGCGTACCGCGAGTATGACTACCATGTGATCTACCATGCCGTGCATACCTTCTGCACCAATGACCTCTCGGCGTTCTACCTTGACATCATGAAGGACTGCCTCTACGGCTCGGATTCCGCCGGTGCGGACCGGCGTTCCGTCCAGACCGTGCTGTACCACTGTCTCGACGCCCTCATACGGCTACTGTCGCCCATCCTTGCATTCACGACCGAGGAGGCCTACCAGCTCATGCCCAAACCCCAGGGCTTCCCAGTCTCCTGCCAGCTCCTGACCATGCCGGAGGCCCGCCCCGGGTGGGCCGACGCCGCTCTGGCCGAGCGGCATGAGCGGATGCTGGAGGTCCGGGAGACGGTGAACAAAGCGCTGGAGCAAGCCCGGATCGAGAAGCAGATCGGTTCCAGCCAGGAGGCTGCGGTTACCATCTTCCCCACGAAGGAGTTGCAGCCACTTCTGGCCGGGAGCCTCGACCTTCTGCCGACCCTGCTGATTGTCTCGGAGGTGCGCCTGGGGAAGGAGGCGCCCGAAGTGGCGGTCGAGGTCACGAAGCCCTCCGGAAGCAAGTGCACGCGGTGCTGGAACTACCGTCCGCTCGGCGGCCACCCGGAACACCCCGACCTCTGCGATCGCTGCACCCTGGTTGTGACCCACCGGTGAACACGAAGCGGGCCGAGGCCTGCCTGCCCCGGCCACTCGTGGAGCCCCCTGCGCTACGGCAGGGGCGCCAGATCCATCTCGAGTGATGCCTCGACCAGATCCAGACGGTGGCAGCACTCGGCCACCGATGAGCCGGTTACAACCGCGAACCCTAGCCGTGAGACGAAGTCACGGGGCGGCAGTCGCAGCTTCGAGCCAATCCGGGCCTGCCAGACGAGCCGCTCCAGCCCCGGTACGCTGCGGGCAGCTGGGGAGGCCGCCAGCCCGTTCACCTGGACGTCGACACGCGGATAGAAGAACCGAATGGCGGCCGCCTGCCGCCTTGTCGGGGCGAGCGGGAGCGGGTTCAGGCCGGCGGCCATGTCGGCCGCCGCACGGGCCATGTCGACTCCGGTGGCCAATTGCACCAGGTGCGGGATCAGATCGCCGCCCAGCCGGGCGCCCAGTTCGATCATCCGGGGGCCCGAGGCGGTCAGCTTCACCTCGGCGTGCGTCGCCCCCGTGGTGATCCCCAGGGCCGCGTGGGCAGAGACGACCGTGGCCAGCACCTCCGCCTCACTGGGGACCGATTCGGCTGGCGAGACAGCATGGCCAGTCTCCTCGAAGTAGGGGGCGCAGCCCACCTCCTTCCGGGTAACGGCGACCGTGTGGACGGTGCCTCCGTATACGAGGCTCTCCACGCTGAATTCAGGGCCGTTCAGGAACTCTTCCACCAAGATCACCTGCGGCTGGTTCAGGAGGCGGGCGATATCCGTGGCGGTCTCATAAGCCCGTGCAAGCCCCTCCGGGTCGTCGGCCCGGACCACACCCAGACTGGCAGCCATGCGCTGCGGTTTCACTACCACGGGGAAACCGATCGATTGGGCTACCGCTTCGGCCTCAACGAGAGAAGAGACCCGACGGCACCGGGCAGAAGGAACCCCGGCCCGCTGCCAGGTCAGCCGCATCAGGTACTTATCCCGGCAGCGGCGGACGCTCTCCGGGCTGTTCTGCTTCAGGCCCAGATCGGCTGCAGCCCGGGCGGCAGGCTCCACCGAAAACTCGTCATAGGCGAGAATCCCGTCGACGCGATGCCGGCCAGCCAGCCGACGGGCCGCTTCCACCACCGGCTCCTCCTCGCTCGCCTCCGCTTGCTCGTAGTCGGTGATATACGGGGCGATCCAGGCCGGCGCGGCGGTGTGAATCATCAGGACGGAGTGCGCGCCCGCGATTGACCGCAATGCCTGCTCACAATAAATATCCTGCCCGCAGCCGCCATCAGGACAGGGAGGCTGGAGGTGTCTGGCTCTCACGAAACCTGCTGGATTGCATCTCCCTGGCCTGCGAAACGTTCAGACCGCCGCGGTGGACGTGCACCGGCTCCAGGCCTTCATGGTGCGCGTAAACACCCTCCACGCGCTCCCGGCAGAGGGCAAGAAGCAGATGCTACGGGCGGTCATCGCCGTGGTCACGGCCTATCGGCCGAAGGCGCGGGGGAGGTCGCTGCCCGTCGAGATGACGGTCGAGACCCGGGTGGCAACCTCCCTGCAGGTTTGACCCGCCCGAGCGTGGAAGCAGTCTACACACCAGCCGTTTTCCACACGAGATAGGAGCAATAGTAACATGAACGAAACCCCGGTCCGCATGGGCATCATTGGTTTGGGCGTGATCGCCCAGCGGATGTTGCCACTGTTTACGGAACACGGCCAGATTCGCATCACGGCGGTCTGCGATGTCAACGGCGACCTGGCCGCCAAAATCGCCACCGACCTGGGCGGAATTCCCGCCTTCACCGACTACCGTCGCCTGCTGGCGGAAGGTGCGGTCGATGTGGTCTACGTGGCCACGCCGCCCGCTTACCACCATGCCATTGCCCTGGACGTGATCCGGGCCGGCAAGCATCTGTTTTGTGAAAAACCCCTGGCCCTGAACGTGGCCCAGGCGGCAGAGATGGTCGCTGCGGCAGAGGTAGCTGGGGTCGTGACCGCCCTCAACATTGGCATGCCTTACCGCCCCGGCGTCCGGCGCTTTGGCGAACTCGCCGCTGCCGGGTTCCTGGGTGAACTCCGGCGGCTGGACCTGACCCTGATCTTCCCGCAGTGGCCACGCGCCTGGCAAATGACCCCCTGGGTCGGCTCCCGGGCGCAGGGCGGACCCATCCGGGAGGTCGGCCCCCATTTTATCCACGTGATCCAACGCTTTTTCGGCCCGATCGCGCGGCTACGGGCCGAAATGGAGTACCCCGCTGACCCCGCAGCCTGTGAGCACGGCGCCGCCGGCGTTCTGCAGCTCGCCAGCGGCCAGATCGTGACCGTCAACGTGGTGTGCCACGTACCCAGGCCGGAGAGCGTAATCCTGACCGCCTACGGCACCAAGGGAACCCTGGCGATCACCGGCTTCCGGGACCTGCTCGTGGCCGCAGGGAATGGGCCCCTGGTGCCGGACGAATCCCTTGCGAACGCGGCCCAGGGCCTGCAGCCCAACCAGGAGCTTGTGGCGAACCTGGTACGGGGCGTGTGCGGGGAGCCCGCCGACCTGATTCCCCTCCGGGGCGGGCTCGCGATTCAACGGGTGCTGGATGCGTGGGAGCTCGCAGCGGCCAACGGCGCCTGGGTCGATATCCCCGCTATTTGATCGCCACCATCTGCAAAAGCTCATCCAATTCAAGCTGGGAACCGATCATGCAGCTTAGTTCAAGGAGGCTGGCCAGCCGCTGGACCTTCTCTTCCGCTACCCGCCACCCGCCTTAGCGTGAATGTGCTTGCACCTGCTCTCTGTGAATGCGGCCGTCAGAGTGGCTCAGCCGACCACCGGACCGCCCGTTGCGCAGGGCGATCAGCTCAGCAGCCAGGGAGACCGCCGTCTCCTCCGGCGTGTGGCCGCCAATATCGAGGCCGACCGGACTGCAGATCCGCTCCAGGTCGGCGGGGTTCACCCCGGCCTCCAGCAGCTCCTGCCGCCGCCGCTCGTGCGTGTTGCGGCTGCCAAGGGCGCCAATGTATGCCGCCGGAGAGCGCAGTGCTTCGATTAATACCGGGACATCGAACTTGGAATCGTGGGTGAGCACGGCGATCGCATCGCGCGGCCCAACCTCCGTTTCGGCGAGGTACTCGTGCGGCCATTGCACCACTACTTCATCGGCCTCCGGAAAGCGGGCCCGGGTCGCGAAGACCGGCCGGGCGTCACAGAGCGTGACGCGATAGCCCAGGAACTTGCCGATGCGCACCGTGGCGGCGGCAAAGTCGATCGCCCCGAAGACGAACATGCGGGGCGGCGGGGCGAACGACTCCAGGAAGACCGTGAGATCGTCGCGCCGCTGTTCGCCGTCCGGACCGAAGTGACGCAGGCCGGTCGCACCCTGGCGCAGCATGGCGCGCCCCTCGGCGATCAGCGCCGCGTCAAGACCGGCTGAGCCCGTCATCCCCGACACCGTCTCCGCCCCGATCAGCAGCTTGGCGCCGATCGGGCCCCCGTTGATCACGGTGGCGACGAGCACGGGGCGTTCGGTGCGAAGGGCGCCGGCCAGTTCGGGCAGAAGGCTTGGGGCCCAGTCCAGCCGTTCGGCAAAGACCTCAATAGTCCCGCCGCAGGTCAGCCCGACCTCGAAAGCCTGATCGTCGGCGAACCCGTAGGTGACCAGCTTCGGTCGCCCGGAGGCAAGGATCTCTGTCGCTTCCGCAAAGAGGGCGGACTCGACACAGCCCCCGGAGACCGAGCCGAACACCTCCCCGCGGTCGTTGACGGCCATGACGGCCCCCGGCAGCCGCGGCGCCGACTTGTAGACCCGCACGACCGTTGCAATCGCTACCTGGCGGCCCGCGGACAGCCAGGCTTCAACTTGCTGCAAGATCTCTCGCATGGCATCACTACCTCCAACTCCTGCGTCAGCGTTCCGCACGCACCTGGCGCCCGAGCAGGTCGACTAGGCTGGCCAGGCTGTGCCCGCTGACGAATTCATCAAGATAGGGCAGGGCTTCGCTCATGCCCTGTGCCAGGGGCTGGTAGGTGCTGGACCGCTTCAGCGGATTGACCCAGACAATCCGGTGGGCCACCCGGTCCAACCGCCGGATCGAACGCCGACGCTCGCCTACAGGAGCTGCAACAGCCTCACCTCATCATTTCGGGTGTAGGCCGCAAACTCCTTCTCGCCCGGCGGTATCGCCTGGCGCTCACACATTCTGTCAGGGCTGCAACCAACACGCCTCCCCCCAATACCTCCCCACTTGTTCCCATCCGACCCGTGTGTTAAAATGAGTGAGCGTTCACTTTCTATACCGACGAGAAAGGGCGTTGCTCATGAGCCCCCGCGTCAGCGCTGCACACAAGGAACAGCGCCGCCAGGCCATCCTCGATGCGGCCCTGGAGGTCTTCATCGGCAGGGGGTACCAACTGGCGACGATCGACGACATCGCCTCCCGCTGCGGCCTCAGTGTCGGAGCGCTCTACCGCTACTTCCGCAACAAGGGCGAGATCATGCTCACCCTGGTGGAGGATCGCCTGGGCCGGACCCCGGAGTTCTTTGCCCGCCTGACCGAGACCACCGGCGGCCCGTGGCAGCGCATGGAGCGGGCAATCGATCTCTTCGCCTCCGCCCTGCGGGTCCGCCACCCCGCTACCGGCCGACTCCTGCTGGTCACCCTTGCGGAAGCCGTTCAGGACGGCGAGGTCCGCCGTGGCCTCCACGCCCGCTTCGGCGCCCTGGTGCACTATCTCGATGGCATCATCAAGGAAGGGGTCGCCGCCGGCGAGTTTCGCCCGGACGTCGACGCCACTGCACTGGCGGTGCTCCTCCTTTGCGCCGCCGACGGCCTCACCGTCTATTGGGTTACCGACACGCCAGGCGTGGACCTGCGGCTCCTGCGCACGTCCATGCTCGCGATGCTTAGAGCCTACTTGACCCACAAGGAGTGACCCGGAATGGACCGCCGTGTTGTCGTGACTGGGATGGGTTTGGTATCGCCGCTGGGCCTGACCGTAGCGGAGAACTGGGAAGCGGTGCTGGCGAGTCGGTCCGGGATCGCACCGATCACACGCTTTGACGCCTCCCGCCTGACGACGAACTTTGCCGGCGAAGTGAAGGGCTTCGATCCCGCCACGGTGATGGAGCCCAAGGACGCCAAGCGCTACGAAGTCTTCATTCACTACGCCCTGGCGACCGCCATCCAGGCGGTGGCCGATGCCGGCCTGACCTTCGAATCCGAAGCGGACCGCGAGCGGACCGGCGTGGTCATGGGCAGCGGCATGGGCGGGCTGGAGGGCATTGAGTCCACTGAGCGGGTTCTGCTGGAAAAGGGTCCGCGCCGGGTCTCCCCTTTCTTCATCCCATCGAGCATCATCAACATGGCGCCGGGGCTCATCTCCATGCGCTATGGCATCCTGGGGCCCAACTACGGGACCGTCTCTGCCTGCTCCTCTGCTGGTCATGCCTTGACCGACGCCTACCACCTCATCTGCCGTGATGAGGCCGATGTGATGATCAGCGGCGGCACCGAGTCCACCATGACTGAACTGGCGATGGCCGGCTTCGCCTCCGCCCGGGCCCTCTCCACCCGCAACGACGACCCCCAGGGCGCCTCCCGTCCCTTCGCCGCCGACCGTGATGGCTTCGTGATGTCGGAAGGCGCCGGCGCCCTGATCCTCGAGGAGTACGAGCACGCCAGGGCCCGCGGTGCCAAGATTTATGGAGAGATGGTCGGCGGCGGCATGTCCGGCGACGCCTATCACGTGACCGCACCCTCCCCCGATGGCCGCGGCGCTGTCCTGGCCATGAAGGCCGCTCTGCGCAGCGCGGGTATCGGGCCCGAGCAGGTCGGGTACATCAACGCACACGCCACCTCGACCGAGATCGGCGATGCGATGGAGACCCTCGCCATCAAGAAAGTCTTCGGCGACCATGCGTTCAAGCTCGCCGTCAGCTCCACCAAATCGATGCACGGGCATCTGCTCGGTGCGGCGGGGGCGATCGAATCGATCCTGACGATCCTGGCGCTGCAGCACCAGGTGCTGCCGCCCACGATCAACTACGGGACGCCTGACCCGGCCTGCGACCTGGACTACGTGCCCAACACTGCCCGCCCGGTGCAGGGGCTGGAATACGCCATCTCCAACAGCTTCGGGTTCGGCGGGACAAACAGCACGGTGGTATTCAAGCGCGTGTAAATTCGCTGAAACGGACTGGCGGCCTGACCCCGTCCATCCTGTTAGAAACCCCCGTCAGGGAGGGCGCGGGCCTTTCACGAACTGGCCGGGGAATGACCTGACGGGAGGTACGTGTATGATGGTACGCCGGATTGCTACCTACTTGATTCCGCTTGTCCTGCTCGCTCTAGCGGCCGTCGCCGTTCCGGGGACCTCGATTGCCGGTGATACCGGCACGGTACGCTCCGGTGACGCAGTCACCGTCCCGCAGCGCACGCTGGATGTGGTGGGTCACGGCACAATCGTCGCCAAGCCTGACACCGCCGTGATCACGCTCGGTGCGTCGGCCCTGGCCGATACTCCCACCGCCGCCTACGGCGAAGTCGCCAAGTCCCTGACCCGGGTGGCCGCCTCACTCAAGGAGCTTGGGCTCAGGGATGAGGAGATCCAGACGCACGAGTTGAACCTGGGCGCCGAGTACAACTGGACCCAGGACAAGGGCCAGGTGCTCAAGGGCTACCGGGCCAGCACCACCATCACCATCACCACGCAGGCACTCGACAGCGTGGCCGCTCTGGTGGAGGCCGCTGTGACCGCCGGTGCCAACCAGCTCCAGTCCATCCGTTTCACGATCAAGGAGCCTGAGGCCCTGACCAATCAGGCGATGGACCTGGCCGTCGATAACGGCAAGGGCAAGGCCGAGCGGGTCGCCAAACGCATGGGTGCCAACATCGCCGGGGTCATTCATGTCAACGTGATCGATCAGAACAGCGGTCCGGTCATCCGTGCCGAAGCCAAAATGGAGGCACCGTCACCCGCGGGGACCGCCAGCATGCCGGTTTTCAGCGGCACCAATCAGATCGAAGTGTCCGTCTCGGCCACCTTCGAAATTCGCTAAAAAAGGCACCCCCGGTCACGACCGGGGGTGCTTCTTTACTGCTCGGAGGTCGGCAGCTCGACCGGGCAATACTGGCCGAACCACTTGATAATCCGCTGGAACCGGTCCACCCGCAGCACGGGCGGTCCCTGGCGGGTCAGGTCATGGTTGCAGCGGGGATGGCGCACCAACTCCACCGGCGCCTGCTTGTAGAACTTGATCGCCATGTAGAACTGCTCGGCCTGCTCAATCGGGCAGCGGTAGTCGAACTCGGATTGCATCAGTGAGATGGGCGTCTTCACGTTCTTGACGTACGCCAGCGGCGAGATCTGCCACAGCGCCGCCACGCCCTCGGGCGACCAGGGATCGTCGACTTTATGCTGCTGGATGTTAAAGAACGGCCCGAAGTCCGGCGTCCCGGCGAACGAGACCCAGTTGCTGATGGACCGATGCGAGACCGCCGCCGCAAACCGGTCGGTCTGGGTCACGACCCAGTTGGTCATGAACCCGCCGTACGAGCCGCCCGTGACCGCCAGCCGCTTGGGATCCGCCCACCCGAAGGTCAGGGCGAAGTCCACGGCGTCCATCAAGTCGGTGAAATCCTTGCCGCCATAATCGCCCCGGACGGCGTCCACGAACCGCTGCCCGTAGCTGGTCGACCCTCGGGGGTTGATGAAGAGCACCCCGTACCCGGCGGCTGCGAGCACCTGGAACTCCTGGTAGAAGGCGTGCCCGTAGCAGGTATGCGGCCCGCCGTGCACCTCCAGAACCAGCGGATACTTGGCCCCGGGCGCCCAGCCCACCGGCTTCATCAGCCAGCCGTGCAGGTCCCAGCCATCCCGGGCGGTGAAGCGCAGTTCCTCCACCACGGGCAGTTCGATCCCGGCAAAGAGGTCCCGGTTCACCTGGGTCAGCCGCTCCTCCGTAAACTCGCGGCAATCCATAACGTAGAGGTCGGAGACGTTGTGCATGTCGCCGGCTGCGAATGCCAGGGTCTCGCAGTTCTGGTCGAAGCTGCCTCCGAAAATCTCCCGCTCGCCGCCGGCAATCAGCTGCGGCTTGCCGCCGACCACAGGCCAGCCGTACACGGCGCAGATGCCCCGCTCCGTGACCGGTACATAGAAGAAGTTGCCGTCTGGCGCCCATTTCGGCGTCACCCCGCCGTTCCCTGGCCGGACATCCGCCCCTACGGTATCGCCGATGGCGAGATCCCAGTGGTCCAGGATCACCGGTGCCCCGCCTGCGACAGGGTACAGATAGATCCGGGACTGGGTCGAGCCCTCGTACTCATTCTCGTGTCCGATGACCGCCAGAGTCCGGCCATCCGGCGAGAAGTAACCGCCGTTGAAAAAGCCCTTGGAGCCGGTCACGCAGGTGCAAGTGAACGCCTTCTCGGCCTCCGCTGCCGCCGCCGCACACGCATCAGCGGCCGTGGGCGCATCAGCGGCCGTGGGCGCATCAGCGGCCGTGGGCGCATCAGCGGCCGTGGGCGCATCAGCGGCCGTGGGCGCATCAACGGCCGTGGGCGCCGCCGTTGCCCGGGCCGCCGCTGAATCCGGACCGGGCACGGCGGTCAAGAAGACGTCCGTGAAGCGGCCGTGCTCATCGTCGCTGCGCTTGGCGTTGAATGCGAGTTGCGCCCCATCCGGCGACCAGTGTGGGGTGGAGTGGTCCCAGTCGCCCCATGTGACCTGGATGGGTGCGGGCGCTGGCTCCCCGGCCGCGGGCACATCCACGGCCCACACCTGCTGGCGCCCCGCGGGCCGGATGCCGATGGGGTCGAACCGCCAGTTCATGCGCGTGAAGGCGCGGGCCTGGTCCTTGGCTCGCTTCTCGTCTGCCGTTTTGTCCGCCTCGGTCTTGGGCCGGGCCACGCTCTCCCGCTTCTCCGCCGGGTTAACCAGTGCCGTGAAGGCGATGCGCTTGCCGTCCGGCGACCAGACCGGGTCCGCTGCCCCGTGGCGCATGGTGGTCAGCGGCCGCGCCTCACCGCCGAAGCGGTCGATCAGCCAGACCTGCCGGTCGCCGCCCCGGTCGGAGACGAAGGCCAGCGTCCGCCCGTCGGGTGACCAGCGCGGTGCGCTATCTGACTTGGTTCCCCGGGTAAACTGGACCGGCGTCCCGCCGGCTGCGGGCACCATCCAGATGGCGGACCGGGGTTCCTTGCTTTCGGCGTCGATGGTGGTTCGGACATAGGCAATCAACTCGCCATCGGGGGAAATTTGGGGGTCACCCACCGTGACGATGGCGTACAGATCCTCGGGGAGTAGCTTTCTGCGGGTATCAGCGGGCATGCGGAAACACCTCTCTCAGCAAAGTGGGTTCCGGCAGCCGGCGGCGATTCCGGCGGCTGCGACCGGGACAATACGGCTCTATGATTTCGGCGGAACCACAGGACCACGCCAGGCTTTCATACCACCGGTCATGGACTTGGGCTGCTTGAAGCCCTTCATGCTCATGTAGACGGCGGCGTCGGCCGTCCGCACCCCGCTGGCGCAGACCAGGATGACCTCCTGCTCCTTGTCCAGCGAATCCAACTGGGTCAGCAGGAACGGCCGCATGGCCGCGAGACGCGCCCCCGGAATGACCCCGGTCTGCTGCCACTCGAACGGTTCGCGAATATCGATCACCAGCAAATCCTCACCGGCCCCCAACCGGCGCTGGACCTCATCCGCCCCAATTTCCGCAAACTGATAGCTTCCAAACGGATCGCCCAAGCAAGCATGCCTCCCCATGGAATGTGTCACGTGATTCGGCAGCCTGGTCAGGTGCGTGGCTTCGCCATCCCATCCAACAGCGATCGGGCCTCAGCATTTCGCGGATTCGCTTCCAGTGCCTGCGTAAGGGCCTGCCGGGCGGCCTCGGTCTGGCTCAGGTTCAGCTGCGCCTTGGCCTGCGTGGTCAGCGTCGTCGACCGCCAGGCATCGGAGTAGGTCTCCGGGTAGGCCTGCCCCAGCTTCAGCGCCATCCCCAGCGCCTTGACCGCATGGGCCGCCTGCTTGTTCTGCAGCAGGAAGTTCGCCTTGAGCGCTTGCAGCGACGCCAATTCGCTCGGCGCCGCGATGTTATAGAGCGCCTGCAGCTCGCCTTGCGCCCTCGCGGCATCGCCCGCCGCCATATAGGCGAAGTACAGCTGCGTGTGGACGTTGCTGTTGTAAGGGTGCACCTTCATCAGCGCCTGGGCAGTCTCCATCGCCTCTTGGGAGGTTTGGACTGCATCCAGCCTGCCCAGCACCGGGTTGATCAGCGCCAGACCCCACTGCGAATCAGCCTTGTGAACATAGTACGCCACATCGGGTAACTGCACCTTCGTCCCATCGCTCCGGATGATCGCCAGATCATAGACGACGACTCGAGCCCACTCTTTCCCCATGAGATGGACCGGCCCGACCCGCTGCCACTCCATGGCCGTGAACTGCCCGTAATACTGGACGAAATCCGCCTTCGAGTACAGCGCCTTCGTCTCCTTGGACAGGCTTTGATACGCACCCGGCAGGTCGTTGTGCTTGCGGCCTTCCATGTACCCCATGACGGCGGCGAGAACCTTCGCAGGATCCCCACCCGCGGTTCCCCCGGCGGAAGAGCGTCCCCGGCTGCATCCGGCCCCGGCAAGACCCAGAGCAAGAGTTGCCAGGAACACGAACGCCCACCTTCCCCTTCGGAGCACCAGGACTCACCTCCGCGCCGCGCCTTCCGCTCGAATACAACGATCCAGTACATCCGCCAGCCGGTCAGCCTCGGACTCGGTCAGAACCAGGGGCGGCGTCAGCATCAGGGTCTCGCGATACGGTGCGACTCCCGTAATGACGCCCTCTCGGAAGGCTGCGGCCTCGACCGCGAAGCCCAGACCTGGCAAGCGCTCCCGGGTCCTGCGATCCCGCACCAGCTCGACGCCGATCATCAGGCCCTGCCCCCGCACCTCGCCGATGAACGGATTCGCCTTCTCCTTAAGACGCTCGCTAAGCCGCTGACCGATATCGGCAGCGCGCTCCGCCAGCCCCTCCCGCTCAAAAATGGCGATGTTCGCCAGCGCCACCTCGCACGCCACCGGATGGCCGGCGTAGGTAAAGCCATGCGTGAACGGCAGGTCCGCCTCTGCGATGGCTGCGATCACCCGGTCCGCCACGATGGTGGCGCCCAGGGGCAGGTAGCCGCTGGTCAGCCCCTTCGCCGTGCAGATGAGGTCTGGCACGGCCCCACACGCCGCCACCGCCCAGGTGGTCCCGGTGCGGCCGAAGCCGGTCATGACCTCGTCAGCGATCCAGAGGATGCCGTACCGGTCGCAGATGGCCCGTATGTGCTGCCAGTAGTCGTCTGGCGGCACGATGATCCCGCCGACGCCCAGAACCGGCTCCGCCAGGAAGGCCGCCACCGTCTCGGGACCCTCGGCCAGGATGCGCTCCTCCAGCAGGGCGGCGTACTTGGCGCCGGCCGCCGGGTCATCCCTACGCCACGGCCCCTCGAACGTGTCCGGCGCCGGGATGTGCACGAAGCCCGGCACCAGCGGGCCAAACAGCTCCTTGTGGCGGGCGAGCCCGGTGGCTGAAAGCGCCCCGAAGGTGTTGCCATGGTATGCCTGATCCAGACAGATGACCTTGTCGCCGTTGCTGCGCCCCCGCGCCCGTTGGTACAGGCGGGCGACCTTCACCGCACTCTCCACCGCCTCCGCCCCGCCCAGGGTGAAAAAGACCTTGCCCAGACCGGGCGGTGCGATTGCCGCCAGCTTCGCCGCAAGCCGCACCGCCGGCTCGTTGCTGAAGTGGAAATACGTATGGTAGTACATCAGCCGTTCGAGCTGCCGGGCCGCCACCTCTGCCATCTCCCGGCGCCCATAGCCGATGTTGACCAGCGCCAGCCCGCCCTGAGCATCAAGGTAGGCGTTGCCCTCCGTGTCGTAGACCGTCGACCCCTCGCCCCGCACGATGAGGGTCGGACCGCGCCGGTAAAACTCGCGGAAATGCACCTCCCCGTGGAGGAGGTGCTGTTTATCGAGATCGTGCAGTGATGTCAAGGCCAGGTACCCCCCTTCAGCCTTCGATGTCCGTCCACCGCACCAGATCGCCCGCTGTCGGCCGGCCGTCGTGCCGCAACAGGGGACTCAGGTCCTGTACCTGGCCAATCGGGCAGATCCGAGTTGCGCCCAGATTGCCCAGGATTTCGCCCAACGCCTCCCGCCGGTCATCCGACCCGGCAAAGGCGACGGTCTGCAGGAAACTGGCATAGGGAGCCACAGTCGGCGGCACCGCCCCCAGGTCCTCCACCGCGTAAGTCCGCAGGAGGCGGTTGAGCGGACTGGGCAGGAAGGCGGGCGTCTCCCTGTGCACGACGGCCCAGGCCAGCGTACCCTTGCTGTGGAAGAAGGCATCCGCCGTAAACTCCGCCTCGTCACAGACCGAGCGCATGGCCATCGCCTCGCCCAGGGCCAGGCGGGCCCGGGGCATCTCGGTCTCAAGGGCGTCCAGGGCCTCGCCGCAGACTCGGGCGAAGTCGGCCGGCGCCAGTTCGCCACCCCGCTCCACGAAGGCCACGTGGGGGCTGACGCAGCCCTGTTGGTCGTACATGGCGACGTCCAGGGCCAGGCGATGGGCTGTGTGAGGTGTGGCAGCCTCCCGGCCGACCACCGCGAAACTCAGCTTGTGCCCGTGCCCCCGGAAGTTCACACCCGCCGGGACGCGGCTGCGAATCTCCATCAGAGACTCGTCCGAGCCATAAGCCAGCACCGCACCGGCCAACGCCACCGGGAAGCTCTCCGCATAGTCCCAGCGGGAGACCGCCAGGCACCGGCCCATCGCGGGGTCGACCTCCGCCACCGATTGCGCAAAGAGGGTGGCAAACTCCGGCTCCTCCCGGGCCGGCCTTGCCAGACAGGCGCTCTTGAGCGCCAGCGCCAGAGCCATGTCGAACGCCGGAATGCCGGGGACGTTGCCGGCAAAGATGCAGACCAGGAGTCCCGGCCCCCATGCCCGCGACAACATGCCGGGAGCCCGCCGCACGAAACGGTCCAACGCATCGCGTGAGCCCAGGTCCTGGTCCAACAGCGCAGGGATTCCCCGCAGCCGCTGGATGATCTCATCTAACCCACGCCGCAGCATGGCCGGCGCCAGGCCGGTCCGGGCAGCGATGCGCTCCTCGGCGGTGCGCCGAATGGGGTCATCCCGGTCGAGCCAGCGATCCGTGACCCGGGCCAGGACACTTAGAATCTCTGCCACCGGGCGCTGGGAAAGCGCTACCTGAGCCTCCATGAGCCCGTCGATTGTCTTGTTCACCGGCGGTTCGCCTCCAGGAACTCGTCCATGGCGATGGAGCAGCCCCGGGCTTCGGACCCTGGCGTCCGCCCGAGCACTTCGAAGCCGTCCAGATAGGCCACGCCCACGTCCTGGGTCAGGAGAAAGGCGCAAGAGTACAGGTTGGCCAGGTCGGTCACGGCCACAAGACCGGGTTGACCGGGGGGGACCTCCCCCAGGGTCTCCGGGTCCAGTATCCGCACCCGGACCCAGTCGGGGCATGCCTTGCGGGGCGAGCCGGTCACCAGCGTCTGGTCGTAGCAGTTCGATGACATCTCGGTCATCCCGTATTGATTGATGCAGATGACCGCCGGCCCCAGCGCCTCCCGGATGAGCCGGTACAGCTCGGGGCGCTCCACCGCGCGGCTCTTACCCTTGAAACCGCCGGTCTCCATGATGCGGGAGCCGGGAGCCAGGTGCAATCTCACGCCGCTGTCCACCAGGTGCATGAAAGCAAAGGCAGTGCCGAGGAGGGCGACCGGGCCTGTAGTCGCTTGCAGCGCCGCAACCAGGTCATCCACGCGCAGGCCGCCGGCGTCGACGAACCACCCGCCGCCGGGTGCGCCGAAGGAAGCCTGCTGCTGCGCGAGGTACCAGGAGAGCGACGAATCGGGGCGCTGGATCGGTGGCTGGGCCAGCATGAACATGGGGATACGGTCCAGGTCCGGGAGCACGAAGCGCCGGAAGACCGGCCGAGCACAGGCCGCGTAAAGGTCCAGTCGCTCGAAGTAGTGGCGGCCCCGCTGCTCGAGCCCCGCTGTGGTCCCGCTGGTCTCGAAGTGATGGGCCGGTTCCCCAGCGCCACTGTAGATTTGCGCGTGCTTGAAGGCCGTCACCGGCAGATGGGGGACCTCCCGCCAATCGGTAATGGTCTCGGGGGTTGCCCCCCGGGCCTGGCAGTACCGGCGATAAGGCACGCAGCGCTCATACTGGCGCGCAAACACCCGGAGCGCCAGGTCTGCGAAGTCGTAAGGCACCCCGTCAAAGATGCGCAGGAGCTCCTGTTCCACCCGTCTCACACCCCCCGCGTCGCCGGGTCCCAGATGAGCTTGTGCAGTTGGATCTGGACTCGGGCATCAACGCCTGAGCCCAGGACCCACTGGGTGAGTTCCAACGGGGTGACGTTGCCCCAGATGGGCGAGAAGAGCAGTTGGGCACGCCCCTCCAGCCCGTGGTCGCGGATCAGGGCGACCGACCACTCGAAGTCTGCTGCGGTCCCGACTACGAATTTAACCTCATCTGCGGGACGGAGCAGCGCCAGGGATTCGAAGCGCATGGTGTGCGACTCCCCGGAGGAGGGCACCTTCATGTCCAGGATCCAGCGTTGCCGGGGGTGCAGGTGGAAAGGAGCGATGTCTACCGCACCGGAGGTCTCGATGGAGAGTTCGTAGCCCTCGGCGGCCAGTTGGTCAAAGAGGTCCTGCAATTGAGCCCTGGGCTGGATCAGCGGCTCACCGCCAGTCAGGCAAACCCGCTTCACCCGGTGCTCCCGCACCTGGGCCACCACCTCAGCGATGGTCATCGCCACACTGCCTTGAGTGGTCAGGGCGTAAGGCGTATCGCAGTAGGTGCAGCGGAGCGGGCAGCCCGCCGTCCGCACGAAAATGGTCGGAAGGCCTGCCGACGAGGTCTCGCCCTGGACCGAGAGGAAGATCTCATTGATCCGCACGGCCGGCCCTCCAGTCCGCGTACGTGAGACTCACGTACGCACTCGGGGTCTCCCACAGGCGAATGCGCATGGGCTCGATGTCAGGATAGACTGCGCGCACATGCTCCTCCCAGTAGTCGAAGAACCAGATCGCCAGGTTCTCGGCGGTGGTGTTGACCACCGGCAGGGTGTCGTTTAGGTATGTATGGTCAAGCAGCGGTTCGTAGTGCTGCTTGTAGATCGTCTTGAGGTCGCCGAAATCGACGACGATGCCACGCTGGTCGGGCGTCCCCCGCACGGTCAACTCCAGTTGGTAGGTGTGGCCGTGCAGGTTGTTGCACTTGCCAACGTAGTCCTCCAGGCGGTGGGCGGCGTCGAAGGTGAAAACACGGGTCACTTCCAGGAACACAGGCACGGGTGTTGCCTCCTCATGGGTGCAAAGAAACCGGACCGTATCCGGCCCGGTGTCAAAACGCGCACAGCAAAAGTGAGCGCAGTTTTGATCACGCGGGTCACTGCGACCGCGGGCGTCCATCTCGAACGCTAACCTTTATTATATCGTCTCTCACCTCACTTGTATACCACGGGACGACCGCGCGGCAGCAACCTCGAAAGGTTGCTGCCCCACCTGCTTTAAGCTGGTCCCTCCTCTTCATCGGGGGGGACGCCGGACGTCGCTGTGTCCGGGGAAACGCCGGTCCCCGCCCCTTTGACTGCGCTTACGAGGTTAGCTGTCGGGTTCGGGCCGCCAAAGTAGCCCTAGCAGCTCTGCCAAGCCGCATTCACCCCGGCTCACGTGGGTCCCCCGCTCCCAACTGGGATTCAGCGTGCAATATCAGCCTAGCGCAACGGTACGGCACCACGCAAACTACCGTATAGGCGTACACCGTCGTTCATCGCATATCTGCCCGTCACAGCACAGTCGCAACTTTTATAGAGCCAAATCGCTGCATGTTGGATTGTCATGGTAACAAAAGCTACAAGGAGATGGAGCGCAAGCGGAGAATCTGGAATGGTACTCCGTACACGAAGCGCATTTGCACCCGCACTCGAAGGAAACAGGCCACTCGTCGTCGGCGGTGCCCCTTCACAGCGGGCCCGCCCGCACCGGGGAGGTTTGCCCATGTTCGCGGAACTGCCCCCAGCCGTCATCACCCTCATGAAAGACCTGGCGGACGGTTTGCACAAGATCCTGAACTCGCGCCTGGTTGCTGTCTATCTCGGCGGCTCCATTGTGACCGGGGATTTCGCCGAGACCGCCAGTGACCTCGATTTTCTCGTGGTCATAGCCAGCGAACTGTCGGCTGAAGACGGACTGGCCGTCGGGCTTCTCCATCGCGACCTGCGCCGCCGGCACAAAATGGCACAGCGTCTCCAAGGCGACTACGCACCCGTGGGCCTCCTGGTGCCCGAGGGCACCTCTGAGCCAGTGCCGGGTTGTGAGCAGGGGGTCTTCTATCCCCGCGTGGGCGAGATCATGCTCTCAGCGGACAATATCTACAACATGCGGGCACATGGTCTGCCGTTCTATGGAAACCCGCCGCGGGAAGTCCTGCCCGCGGCCACCAGCGACCACGTCCGAGCAGCCGTGCTGGCGATGCTCCGGGAGGGACCCGGCAGGTGCGATACCCCAGCCGCCTGCGCTGCTGAGGTGCTCGATCTGGTGCGGTCGCTGTGCGCGCTTCACGAGGGCACACCGGTCACGAAGGGCGTCGGTGCCCGGTGGGCGCTCGTTCATCTGGATCCCCAGTGGCATCCGCTGATTCGCTCCGCCCTGGCCATCCGCCACGGACACGGGACCCCTGAGGATGAAAAGCTCCTGCATGCTCAGATGGCCGATCTGAACGCCGCCCTGCGCAGCGAGTACCTGGCCTGACGACAGCCCAAACCCGGCGGGGTGCCCTTGCGGCACCCCGCCTGCGCGTCACTTGCTGCTGAAACGCACCCGCACGGCGCTCTTGGCCCCGCTTCGCAGGTCGTAAATCAATACGACGCCGTCGGTGACATCCGGGGGCACCGCGACCGGCACGCTCACCTTGAAGGAACCCCAGTCCGGGGCGCCGCCCGCGGCCCGCAGGCCTAGCGCCTGGCCGAGCAACCGCCCCTTGCCGCCTGCGAAGACCTGCACGTTGAGCTCGCCGTCCTGCAGGCGGCAGTAGCCAGTGATCTGAAGTCCCGCCCCGGTCACCCGGGCACCACTCGCCGGGCTGACCAGCACCATTGCCCCGGCATCCGGCAAGCGGACCAGCGGCAGGTGGTCCGGATTGATCAGGGCCGGTATGCGCCCGGCATGCCCATCCAACCAGAACCGCACCGAATGCTGGTCGGTGATCGCAGCCCGCATCAACAGAACCAACAGGCGCTCCCCGCTCTGGTTGCTGCGCAGGTCCACGTTCACCCAGGACTTGAACTCCGGATCCCGCGCGGCGCCCACCACATCGATTCGCTCGCCGCTCTCGCCAGTCGAGATGATCAGGTAGGTCACCGGGCCGACCGGCATGGCGTACCCGACCTGCGAAGCACCCAACTGCCCTGCAGCCTCCTGCACGGCCCACGGGGCCTCCGTCAGGGCGATGCGCCGTACTTCCACCGCACCTGTCTCAAATCCGCTCAGGTGCCGGGAGCGCCGTAACGCCGTTGCGGCGAAGACGGCCAAACCAAGGGCCAGTGCGGCCAGCAGCAAGACGCCTACCCGGCGTCGTCCGTTCAGTTTCATGGTTTGCGCCCCCTCAACCCAACTGGGGGGTCCGGGATCTGTTGAACCGGACCGGGACCGACAACTTCACGTTGGCCGGACCCTCGAAGACCAGGAAGCCGGATTCCGGCATCTGAGCGGCCTCCAGCCGGACGTCCGCCACGAAGCTCCCCCAGGATGGGGCGCCGGCGGCCACCACGGTATAAGACCGTCCCAGCACTCGCCCCTTTACGTCCGTGACCGTGACGGTCAGCTGCGCATCACTGATGCGGGCGAACCCGGCCACGTGCAGCGGCCAACTGGCGATGACCTGACCCGCAGCCGGATTCAGGACCACAATGTTTTCCGGCTCCGGCAGGGGCGCCACCGGCAGGTTGTCCGGGTTGCGCAAGGTTGGGATTCCGGCGGTGGTGCCGTCCAGATCGAAGCGGAAATCGACCGCCCTGGTCAGTGTCGACGCCAGAATCAGCAACCGTTCGCCAGTCGGACTGCTGGTGAGCCGGACCGTGACGGACGTGGGCGTGCCGGTGCCGGGAATCCCTTCGGCCCGGTCCAGCCTGAGCCGCAGACTGTCAGTGCCCGTGGAGATAATCAGATAGGTGCGATCGGACTTGACCACGGCATACCCCACCCGGGAGGACCGCAGGCGAGTCGCAATCTCCTGGACATCGGCCGGGGCGGTCCCGGGGATCACGACCGCCAGCGGGACGGTCTGGGGCGTGGTCGCCGCACTCCCGCCCGGCCTGCGGATTGGCCCGCGGTCAGGCTTTCGGGTCACGATCTCCCATGCCGAGACCAGGACCACCAGGACAATCAGGCCGGTCGCAACCAGGGCGAGCCTCGTCTTACGCTGTGGCATGCCACTCTCTCCTTCATGCGTACGCCTTCTGTCGCGAAGTACGTAGGCCGCAGGAAATAGTTCTGTGTCCCAGCAGGAAATAGGTGCGCGGCAAGGCCCCGCCGTGGGAAGGCGGGGCCCTGGTGCGTCCTGCGAACTAGCCTTGCTTCATGGCCGCGCCGGCGAGGGTGTCGGCAACGTCCTCCGCCCGGTCGGTCGCACCCTCAAGGGTATCGTAGATCTCCTTCATGACGATGAAGCGGACGGGATCGACCGCGGCCTGGTCATACAGAGTGGAGAGGGCGGACCGCAGCGTATCATCGCCCACATTCTCAAGCTGGTTGATCATGATCAGGCGATTGTTGATCTGATCGAACTTGCCTCCGGCCACCATGTCGATCGCCGCCACCAACTCGCTGCACTGGGCCCGCAGGGTGGCGCCGAACTCCTTGAGGAAGCGATCGGTCTCCCGCACCTTGTAGATCTCAAAACGGGCCGCCGCCGCCTCCATGCCGTCCACCACCGAGTCGATGGCGGTGGCGACTGCGGCGAGGTCCTCACGGTCCATCGGCGTCACAAAGGACTTATTGATGAGGGCGAACATGTCGTGCGTGAGCTCGTCGCCCTTCTTCTCGAGGTCCTTCAGGGCCGGTGCCAGTTCCATAGACCGGGTCGGCTCGGCCAGGAGCTGGCTCAGCAGATTGGCCGCGTCCACGGCATTCTCCGCCGCCGACCGCAGAATCTTGAAGAACATCTGGCTCCGGGTGTTTTTAAATAGCATGAAATTACCTCCCAGCTGCTCAGCGTTAAGCATAGGTTATCATACATTAGACTTCTGGCTCATTCTTTCCCCCATTGGAGCGGGCAAGTATGAAAAAATTGGCCCACAAAGGCTCTTCCTTCGGATCATGCTGACTGAGTCGTTTGATCTTGTGAACATAATCACAATTCGAGCCCGGACGAAGTGCTCATGTGCCTACCTTTGTTAAACTCCTTGCTGTAAGATATATGTGAAATATATCACAAGCGGGTGGTAACCACAGCATGTCAACGGTTTG
>DAHVXO010000141.1 GCA_027356675.1 Symbiobacteriaceae bacterium
CCGGGGTGGCCGGCTTCATCTGGACAGCCCCAGTCCACCGAGAATCTCTTCGGTGGCGGCCATCATGGCAGCCTCTTCCTCGGGCGTCTGGTGGTCAAATCCTAGCAGGTGAAGCATGCCATGCGCCACCAGGAAGGCCAACTCCCGCTCAAAAGAGTGCCCATACTCCAGCGCCTGGTCCTGGCACCGCTCTAGGCTGACCACGATATCCCCCAGCAGCCGGGGCTCCCCCTCCGGCGGGGACGCCAGCTCCACCCCTTCCAACTGGGAGAAGGAGAGCACGTCGGTCGGGCGATCGACGCCCCGGTGCTCCCGGTTCAGCGCCTCGATCTCAGCATCGTCGACGAAGGTAAGCGAAACACCCACGTCCGGTCCTAGCTCCGCGCCTGCCAGCTCAAGCGCCCGCTGCGTCACCCGGCGGATGATCTCCTCCTGAGCCTCGGTCAGGGGTATCTTCTCCTGATCGTTGCTGATCCACGTTGGCATCTGAGGTCACCTCCACGCTGCCATCGGCTGCAGCGCCCGGGATGCGCCCGGTCATAGCCTCCGGCGGATATTCGATCCGGGCGTGATGCACGCCGCTGAGCATCTTGACAAAGGTCTTCTGGATGATATCCAGTTCCCGCAGGGTAAGGTCGCAGTTGTCCAACTGCCCCTGGGCCAGCCGGTCTTCCACGATCCGTTTGACCTGCGCCTCGATCTGATCCACCGTCAGGTGACCCTTCTGGCGCATCGCCCTGACGGAAGCCTCGCAGCCGTCTGCCAGCATGCAGATGCCGGTCTCCTTGCGGTGGGGCTTGGGCCCGTCGTAGCGGAAGTCATCCTCCAGCACGAATTCGGACTGGCCGTTCTTGTTGGCCATGTGGAAGAAGTAGCTGACCAGCATCGTCCCATGATGCTCGGGGATGAAATCGATAATCTCCTGCGGCAGCCGGGCCTCCCTGGCCATCTCCAGCCCGTCCTTCACGTGGCTGGTGATAATCAGGGCCGACAGGCTCGGTGGGAGCTTGTCATGCGGGTTCTCCCCGCCGAACTGGTTCTCGACGAAGAAGTACGGCCGCTTCGCCTTGCCGATGTCGTGGTAGTATGCCCCCACGCGGGAGAGCACCTGGTCGGCGCCCACAGCTTCAGCCGCCGCCTCGCAGAGGTTGGCAACCAGAATCGTGTGATGGTAAGACCCCGGCGCCTCCACCAGCAGCTTCTTGAGCAGCAGATGGTTCGGGTTGGAGAGTTCCAGCAGCTTCAGCGGCGTGAGCACGCCAAACGTATTCTCGAACAGCGGCAGAGCACCAGTGACCAGAATGGCTGTCATCAGGCCGTTGGCGGCCCCCAGCCCGGCATCCTTCCACATTTGCAGGTCGATCACCGAAACCGCCTGCATCAGGTAGAACGCCACGATGGTCGCGGCGTTGGCCCCCGCCACCAGTGCCCCGGCCCGGTAGATATCCGTCCGGCTCTCCACCTTGGCGACCGCGTACATGCCGACCACCGAGCCCACCATGGCGACGATGGCGTGATTCAACTGGTTGACCTCCGTCGCCATGCCGGAAAGCATGGCCAGCAGGCCGCTCTGGAGCAGGGCAAGCTTCGGGTCCACCAGGATGGTGACCAGCATGGCGTTGATCGCCACCGGCATCAGATAGCCCACACCAGGTCCCAGGGAGTCCTGGAAGGTGCGCATCATGAGCGAGAGCAGGAGGGTCATCAGCCCGATGATCCCCAGCAGCAGCAACTTGGAGTCCTTCTCCAGAATATCCGGGCGGTAGCGCACGAGATAGAGCCCCATCAAGGCTACGAAGACAAAGGAGAGCAGCGCCGTGCCGGTCAGGGAGCGGAAGTCGGCCCGGGTGCCGATCAGCCCCAGATCCTTCAACATGACGTACTGTTCCTGGGTCACCGGCTTATGATTCTCCACGATGCAGCATTCGCCCTTGCGGATGATCACGGACGGCTGTGCGGCGGAGGCCTGGGCCCGCAACTGCTGGGTGGTCTCCGGATCATCCGTCTGGTTGGAGCGGATGCGGCTCTTGACCAGCTCCTTGATGAAGCTACGCAGGTAGCGCGGGTCCGTGGTTACGGAGTTGTAGCCGGGAACATCCTGGTCGATCTTGGCCCGGATCTCCGCCACGTCTTTGGCTTCCACGACGCTGGTCAGCGCAGCGCGAATCAGGATGATTGCGTCCTGCTGCCCCGCCTCCAGGGTCTTGTCATCCAACTTGAGCAGGGAGCCGTAAGTCTCGGGCGGCAGCGTGTTTGCCAGGGAGATCCGGGACATGAGCGTGTCGACCCGGGTCTTCTCATCCTGATTGGGCATATCGCGCACGATGCGGATATCGCGGAAGACACCGACGACGAACTCCTCGGCTTGCTTCTGCACCTCAGGGTCAGTCTTTCGCTGCATCGGGATGGCGTTGGCGGCGTTCTCCCGGCGGCGCTGCGTGGCCAGCCGGTTCTCGATGTCCCGAGGGGCGACGAGATCCGCGGGCGCCAGGTCGTCCACCTTCAGCTCCGGGCGCGGCGGCGCCAGCCAGGTGGCCAGGATGGCCGTGAGCAAAGCGAAAAACATGCCCCCCAGTAGGTACCGGCGGACCTTGGTGTTCTTCAACCTGCCCTGCCCGAGCCAACGCATCAGGCGGTCGCGCAACTCGTGGAAAACATACATGTCACTGTGTCCTTTGCAGTTCTCGACCTATTTGCGCGGCATCGGGAGCCCGTTGAGCCCGGAAGCTGCCTCATAGGCTTTGATAATCCGCTGCACCAGCTCGTGCCGGACGACGTCGCGCTCGGTCAGGTAGCTGAAGGAGATGCCCTCCACCCCCCGCAGGATGCGCTGCACCTCGATCAGGCCGCTCTTGGCACTTTCCGGCAGATCCACCTGCGTAATATCGCCCGTCACCACGGCCTTGGATCCGAAGCCCAGGCGGGTCAGGAACATCTTCATCTGCTCGGGCGACGTGTTCTGCGCCTCATCGAGGATGATGAAGGAATCGTCGAGCGTCCGGCCGCGCATGAAGGCCAGCGGGGCGACCTCGATCTGCCCTTTCTCCATATACTTCTCGAAACTGTCGACGCCCATGATATCGAACAGGGCATCGTAGAGCGGGCGCAGGTATGGATCGACCTTCTGCTGCATGTCGCCAGGGAGGAAGCCCAGCTTCTCGCCCGCCTCAACCGCGGGGCGCGTGAGGATGATCCGGTTGACTTCCTTGTTCTTGAAGGCCGCGACGGCCAATGCCATGGCCAGGTACGTCTTGCCGGTACCAGCCGGCCCAATCCCGAAGGAGACGCCGCAGCGGCGGATGGAATCGCAGTATTCCTTCTGCCCCAGGGTCTTGGGGCGAATCTGCTTGCCGCGGTGGGTAGAGACGATGACGTCGGTCAGCGCCTCATCCAGCGGCTTTTCCTGCCCCTCTGTGGCCAGTCGGACCGCGTAGCGCACATCCCGCTCACCGATGTGGGCACCCTTCACTTGAATGGCAATCAGGCGCTCGAAGAGCCGAGCCACCTTCTCAACGTCCGCAAGGGCGCCCTGCAGAATCACCTCGTTGCCGCGGGCCACAACCTTCACAGGAAAATGGGTCTCGATGACCTGAAGGTTCGCGTCGTTAAGGCCGAAGAGCTCTTTGGCCCGGTCATTATCCTCGACCAGAATCCGCCTCTCGTGGGTCCCTTCCAATCTGCTGATGAACCCCCTTGTTCTGGTCCAGCACGGTCGAAGCCCCTTGTGGTCTATGTCATGGGGAGAGACTGCCCTCCCGGGGCATGGCGATCTCCTCCAGGGTCTCGACCGTAAGCCTGATGCCCGCGGTCTCCTGCCCTTTCGCGATGATGTCCGCCCGCAGCGGTGTGATGATCCGGTCCGACGGGCCCATGACCCAGCGGAGCCGGGCCATCAGCTCGCCCTTGGTGCGCGCCAGCGCCTGCTCCAGCGCAATGTGCTCCCGCTCCACTCGGACTTCGTCGGCATGCACCAAGCTGAGTTCGACGGGTGACCGCCAATTCCTCCATGCGACCCGGCCCACGGTCTGCTGACGCTCCCGGGCACTGGTGAAGGAAGGACCCTTCCGAAGTGTTAGTATCGGCTCTTCCTTCCAGCGTAAAACCCAGCGGACGGCGGTGCGGCCGGTTGGGACCTGCACCTCCCGCACCAGGGGCACCTCGCGATACTCCTGGTAGGCGATGCGGGCCTTGACCAGGCCCTGCGCCACCAGGGTCCGGGCGACGGTGTCCCGGGGCGGCAAAGGCGTGCCGGGGAAGACTTGCGGCCGCCCGCCCACCCAGAGTGTAAGCGAGCACTCGATCAACAGGTCGCCAGTGGTCACGACGTCGCCAACTCGGATCAGCGGTTCCCCCTGAAAGGGGATGACCTGCTCCACCACGCCGCTCTTGCGGGCGACCAGGTTGATACAGGTGGCCGGGTCGGCCGGGCGCACGGCGACCTTCTCGACCACCTCCACCACGGCTCGAGTGCCCTGGATGCGGATGACGGCCCACGAGACCTCGGTCATCCGCTGCTCGATGTGCTTTTGGATTTTCCCCGGGTCGAGCTGGCGCTTGCTCACCCCCGGCCGCAACCCCGCTTCCGCCGCCACGGCCGTGACGGCTCGGGCGTCGAGGATGCCGGGGCCGCTGACCTTGACCCGCACGATCCAGATGTGCCCGCTGGCCCAGAGGATGAGGCCCAGGCACGCAATCGCCCCGGCCACGAGGACCGGGCGGCCACGCAGGCGTGCCGCCACGAACGGCAGCCCATCCCGCCGAAGGATGTGGACCCGGCTCCGGGCACCCCGGGCCACGGGGCGGAGGCGACGGAAGTCCGCCAGGGTCAGGGTCGCGAGCATCCGGTCCGGCTTGCGCTCGATCTGCCAGAGGGTAACGCCCTCCGCCAGCGTGAGGTTGAGGAAGCGCTCCAGGGACCCCCGGGTCACCTCGACCCGGAGGTGCCCCAGCAGGAAGGCGATCAGCCGCCTGAGCACGCTGCCCGCACCTCCTTCTTAGTCGATGTACTGGACGGCGCGGATTCGGCCCAGAATGGTGATCTGATCAGGGGAAATCGACCCGATCTCCAAGGTTTCGCCGCTGACCGCGATCCGGCCGTGGGGGGCGGTAAGGACCACCTGGTTGGATTTATACTCCGCAATCCCCCGGTGGTTCTCGATCAACAGCTCCATGTCGCCGATCAAGGTGATGCGGGCGACGTCGAGCATCACGTCCCCGGGGAGCTCGAAGATCGATGCTACACGCTGCCTTACATCCCGTCGCTCATCCAAAGGCCCGTCCCCCCGTCATGCTCTCCACCAAGCGTATGCTAGCTGTTCACCCTGAAGAAGTAGACCGCTCTTACGACCTATGGACCAGCCACGGGCCCCGGCCAAAGAGCCCTATAAGGCAACCTCATGGGACGGTTCAAGCGCCAAGAGTCCAATCTTGGGCCAGTAAATGCTAAGGGCAGCCGCCAGGCTGCCCTCGGATCTTGCCATCACCGGACCCCGATGCCCCTCCGTCTCCCCTGCAGCGCCTTGGGCCGGCCCATGATCTCCGCCAGCACCACGGCCTGAGCCAGGTTATCGGAGCTGAGTAGCGCCCCTTCCATCTGTACAGTCACAACGTTGTCGGCGCGCTCAGCCCACTCCACATCTGTCTCCCGCGCCAGGTCCCCGAGCTGCCGTGTCCCCGGGTCCGACGTGGCGAACCGCGTCGCCTCCCGCCGGACGTTCTCGACCTCCCGGTCCACGTCCTGGGCCTGCTGCTCGAACCAGGCGACCTCGGCCTCGACCGTCTCCCCGGGCTGCGGCCCTTCCGACCCTACGCCCTCCATGGAGGCGCCCTCACCGGATGCCTGGGGGGCCGGACCCGCCGGCTGCGGCCGCGGCGGCAGCCCCCGCTGCGGGAAGGTCGGCTGCGGATACCCGGGGAACCCCGGACCCGCCACCGGTCCCGGCCACTGCGGCGCACGGGGCGCCGTGGGCTTCCCCTCCAGCTCCCGGCGGCGCCGTTCCTTCTCCTGGGCGGCCTTTCCCGCCAGCGAGAGGAAGATGAGGACTACAAAGACCAATATCCCTAGCAGATCCACCGGGGGTCACCTACTTCTTGTCGGACTGACCGCCCTGACCCTTGCCGATGTTCTCCCGCATGGAAGTATCGGCCTGGACGTTCTGCATGTTGATGTAATCCATGACCCCAAA
Source organism: Symbiobacteriaceae bacterium (assembly GCA_027356675.1). The sequence continues at coordinate 6,186 of DAHVXO010000141.1, forward strand.
CCGGCCTTCACGCAGGGCAGCGGCAACTGCCAGCGGCACCTCGGCCTCAGAGGCGACCACCTTGGCCCGCATCCGCTGGGTCTCCGCCTTCATCTCCTGCTCCTCGGCCACGGCCATGGCCCGGCGCTCCTCGGCCTTGGCCTGCGCCATACGCTTCTCGGCCTCGGCCTGGTCTGCCCGCAGCCGTGCGCCGATGTTCGTGCCCACGTCCACGTCGGCAATATCGATCGAGACGATCTCGTACGCCGTGCCGGCGTCCAGACCCTTGGCCAGCACCGTTCGGGAGATCCGGTCCGGGTTCTCCAGCACTTCCTTGTGGCTCACGGCCGAGCCAATCGTCGTGACGATACCCTCGCCGACACGGGCGATGACCGTCTCCTCACCGGCGCCGCCGACCAGCCGGCCGATGTCCGCCCGCACCGTGACCCGGGCCTTAGCCCTCAGCTCAATGCCGTCCTGCGCCACGCCTGCCACGATCGGCGTCTCGATGACCTTTGGGCTGACCGACATCTGCACGGCCTGGAGCACATCGCGCCCTGCCAGATCAATGGCCGACGCCCGTTCGAACTGCAGCTCGATGCCGGCCCGGTGCGCCGCAATCATGGCGTTGACCACCCGGTCCACGTTGCCACCCGCCAGGTAGTGGGCCTCCAGCCGGTCGAGACCAGGTTCCAACCCCGCCTTCTCCGCTTTGATCAGGGCATTAACGATCCGGGCCGGGGGCACCCGCCGCAACCGCATGCCAACCAGGTAAAAGATTCCCACCTTCACGCCTGCCGCCGCCGCCGAGATCCAGAGGCCCAGGGGCACGAAGCTAAAGAAGACCGAA
>DAHVXO010000171.1 GCA_027356675.1 Symbiobacteriaceae bacterium
GCCATCTCAGCCATCTGCTTGACTGGCGGCTGGTTGGCCAGGAAATCGCCGCCGTACACGCTGTCGTCAAAGTGCTGCCAGGGGGAGTCACCCTCGCCCTTGGTGTTCACGGCACCATTGATGCCGCCCTGGGCGCAAACGGAGTGGGACCGCTTCACGGGTACAAGCGAAATCAAGTCAACGTCAAACCCTTGTTCAGTCGCCTTGATCGTGGTCATGAGACCTGCAAGGCCGCCACCTACAACGATGATCTTCGGCACGAACCGATCCCTCCCTTAACGGAACGCCACGAGGGCGACAATGCCCAGGGCGCTCACGCCGACAAATGCGGCCGTGGTGACGATATTCGAGATCCGCTGGCTCCTGGGGCCGATCGTGATGCCCCAGGTAATCAGGAACGTGTAGATGCCGTTACTCAGATGATAAGCCGCCGCCACCACACCGACGCCGTACAGAACGGCGACGACTGGGTTTGAAAAGGCTTCCTGCAGTACCTTAAAGCTCGGGAGCCCGCTCATGGACTCGCCGCCCTGGTAGGGTCCGTAAGCACCCAGCAGCTTCTGAAAACGGAAGTGCCAGATGTGATAGGTCACCCAGAAGAGCGTAAATAGGCCGGACATGCGCTGAAAAACAAACGCCCAGTTCCGGCCGTATCCGTAGTTTGTCACGTTGTACTTGGCATCCAGAGCGATAAAGATGCCGTAGATCGCATGGAAATACAAAGGAAGGAAGATAACGAAGATCTCCAGAGCCCACACGAACGGCAGAGCATTAATGGCACGGATCGATTCGTTGTAGACCTCGGCTCCTTGGAAGGCCTTCGCGTTCTCCCACATGTGAAAGATCAGGAAGCCGCCGACCGGAATGATGCCTGATAGGGAGTGCAATCTGCGCAGGAGAAAGTGATTGCGCCGGAAGAAATCTTGCATGCCCGTAGTCCCGCTCCTTTCCACGCTTGAGTCACCGGCCACAACACCGGCTGGTCAGTTACTCGGATCTCGAGCTGCGTACAGTGCCCCGTATGCATAGTTCGTCTACAATCCACCCCATTGTATCCCCCGATATAAGCACTGTCAACGTTCCGACTCCCTATTATTACCACTTACCACACGTATAAGCAACTCTAATGTTTCGGTAATCCTTGTGGCCCTAGTCATTGGCTTTTTCTATACTGGGAGTTATTAGGCTTGATGTATACAATGAGTGCTTTGGTACTGCCGGTGGTCCGCCCTATCCGGTATACTGAGGGGAAGCCGCCGTAGACCAAAGGGGAGTGTAACATGCGCCAGCGACTTTTACTCATGGTCCCCGGCGGGAACACCCATATCGTTTCCCTGGTGCGGCTGGAATCCCTGCAACGAATGGCGGCCGACGCCGGTGCCGACCGATTCCCACTTTTCTTGCGCATCAGCAGTGTGCGTTCGCTGACCCTACAACCGATAACTGCACGGGGCTTGCTGGCGGAGGCGGAGGGTCTGGCTCCCCAGTTGGAGGGTCTGGTTGTGCCTGGGGTGCGCTTACGCGGCACTGCGGGTCAGGAGCTCGGCAACATCCTGACATTTGCGGAGAGCGGGGAAATTGCCGGGCGGCCAGAGTTGCGGATGTGTGCCACCGTAGACGGGATTCGTCTGGTCGTGAAGGCCGTCCCGCCCCCGGTCGGATTTCGGTCGGAGCCGGGCCTGGCCACGGGCGAGTACGGGTGCTATTTCCACAGCTTGGTGCTAGACGCCAAGGGTTGGCAAGGATTCCGCACAGAGGCCATGGGAGGGTCGGGGGCACCGGTCGCTTTGCCGGAAGTGCCCGTCCCGCCTCTGGCCCGCTGGGACTTGGCGCATGTGGCCGGCACGGCGGTGGTCGCGTCCTTGGAGCCCATGACAGTACCCGCTGCCGAAGTGTACCGTGACGTGCTCCATGCATTTATCAGTGCCTCGACAGAGTCGCTCAGGCTCAAACGGCCGCTTACAATCCAGGCAGAATGAGGCGAGACCCCGGCCACACAAGTGGCCGGGGTCTCGCATTATGCTCAGGCCTTGAAGACTGCAGTAGCGGCTGATACGCCCGCGCCCCGTTCCAGCTTGAACCCTTGCTCCACCAGGGCCTGCTCCAGCGCCCCCAGCAGGGTTACGACGGGCTTCATGGCTGCGTTGACCCCCATCAGGCCAACCCGCCAGGTCTTGCCGGCCAGCGGCCCAAACCCGCCCGCAATCTCAATGTCCTGCTCCAGCAGGCGCTTGCGAACGACCATGTCGTTGATCCCCTCGGGGATGCTGACGATGTTCAGCATGGGTAGCCGGGGACCCGGGGTGAACAGACCCAGGCCCATCCCCTCCAACCCGGCGGCGAAGGCCTTGTGCGCCTTAGCGTGGCGGGCGAAGCGCTCCTCCAGCCCCTCTTCCAGCACAATCCGCAGCGCCTCACGCATCGCGTAGATCATGCTGATGGGCCCGGTGTGGTGGAACACACGGGTGTTTTGCTTTCCGTCGCCCCAATAGGCAAAGAGCAGGCTGAGGTCCAGGTACCAGGACTGCACCTTCCCCTTGCGGGCGCCCACGGTCTCCATCGCCCGGGGGCTGAAGGTGACCGGCGAAAGTCCGGGCGGTGCACCGAGGCACTTCTGCGAACACGAAGCGGCAGCATCGATGCCCCACTCGTCGATCTTCACAGGCAGACCGCCCAGCGATGTGACGCAGTCGACGGCGATCAGCGCCCCGTACCGGTGGGCAATCTCGGCCACCTCAGCCACGGGTTGCAGGGCACCGGTGCTGGTCTCTGCCTGCACCAGGGCCACTAGCTTGGCGGGTTTACGCTTCAGTTCAGCTTCGAACCGCTCGGGGGCGATCACCTCGCCCAAAGGCGCCTCGAGGATGCGCACGTTGGCGCCAGTCCGGGAGGCGACCTCGGCCATGCGCTGACCGAAATAGCCGATGACGCCGACGATCACGTCATCCCCCGGCTCCAGGAGGTTAATCAGCATGGTCTCGATGCCGGCGCTGCCCGTGGCGGAGATGGGTACGGTGTGGTGGTTGGTGGTCTGGAATACCTGGCGGAGCCACCCCATGGTCTCATCCATGATGCCCAGGAAGACCGGATCCAGGTGGCCAATCACCGGCGACGACATGGCCCGCAATACCCGGGGGTCGACATTGGACGGTCCCGGACCCATCAATAGACGAACCGGTGGATTCAGTTCAGGCAAACGAAGGCTCACGGAACGTTCCCCCTTATTCCGGATCACTATAAGAATCAGGAAGCCCCTGCTTCTTTAAGACCGGTTCCGGTATCTCCTGCGCCAGGTGGACCAGATCTCGCAGCACCGCGGCCGCCGCGATGCGCGGATTGGACGCCCCGCTGGCAAGCGTAACGCGGCCCATCGGGTCGCTTTCAATCATGATGGCCTGAGAGGCGCCGGAGACCCCCGATAGCGGATGGTCCAGGGACAGCACCTTCGGCTCCACCTGCGCAAAAACCTTGTCCCCCTGCTTCTTGGCCCAGCCGACCAGCTTGAGCGCACCGCCCTGACGGCGGGCAAGGACCAGGTCGAACGGGCTGACCTCTGTGATGCCCTTGACGTGGACCTGGCTAAGCGTAAGGTTAGCGCCCAGCAGTGCGTTGGCCAGAATCACTGTCTTGGCGGCGGTGTCCCAGCCTTCCACGTCCAGGCGGGGGTCCCGCTCGGCGATGCCCAGCGCCTTGGTCAGGCTCAAGGAAGCCTGGTAGTCCAGGCCATCCGACTCCATGCGGTTGAGGATGTGGTTGGGAGTGGCGCCGAGAATGCCCTCAAAACCCGTGATGCGACTGCCCTCAAAGCCCTTGATCGTATTCATGACCGGCAACCCGCCGCAAATGGCCGCGCTGAACTTGAGCCTCATGCCTGCCGACTCTGCAAGCCGGGTGAGGCCCACATAGTCGAGGGCCATCGGACCCTTGTTTCCCGTGATGACATGCCGCCGCAGCGCCAGCGCCCAGCGGATGCGGTCGAGGGAAGGTTGCCCCGTCTGCAGGTCGGTCGGACCCAGTTCTACGAGTACGTCCGCCTGGGCCAGAAAGTCTTCCATGCTCCAGGACCGGTGCGCGCCGCCGAAATGTCCAAGGCCGCGGCCTGACTTCTTATAGTCCAGCAGAGCTCCAAGCATGGCCTGCTGCTCAATGTAGACAGCGCCCGACGAATCCGCGAGCGCCGTGACACGCAACTCCGCTCCTGTCCGCTCGGTGATGCCCTGGCCGTCCTCTACAATCATGCGGACGACTTCCTGCCCGACGGCCCCGAAGCCGATCATCGCGATGTTTACTTGCTGCAACTTTACCTGGCCTCCTTGGCGCGCGGAACTTGACCCTAAAGACTTCAACTAGTGGATGATCTTCTCCTCGTTGTCGTCATCATCCGCGTCACTGTCTTCGTCACCGTCCGCATCATCATCATCGTCAGCGGCCTCTTCTTCAATGCCGGCATCGGCCAGGACCTCGGGCGTTGTGAATATGGGAGCACCACACCGCAGCGCCAGGGCGATGGCGTCGCTCGGCCGGGCATCCAGTTCCAAATGCTTGCCGCCCGTCTGCTCAAGTACGAGGTTGGCGAAGAAGATCTGATCCTTAAACTCCCGAATATTAACCTGACTAATACTTGCTCCCAGACGTTCGATCACTTGAAAGGTTAGTTCGTGGGTGAGCGGCCGCGGCGCCTTGACGCCTTCGGCCTCCAGGGCGATAGCACGGCCCTCCAGAAGCCCCACTTGCATGACAAGCAGCCGCGCCAGTTCCGGTGCCCGCAAGACCAGGACTACGCTGCCGGAGTCTTCGACCATCCCGACGCTTACCAGGCTCAGACGAATCATGGCACGCCCCCCCTTCTCCGACTAGTATACTCCCGCCTCACTATCACAGCAACGTCACTGGACCGGCGCCAGATGGACGTTGCTGGATCGCTGGACTATACTAATACCAGTTGGACAAGCCGAGGAGGGCCACGGTTGATTACCGTTCGTCTTTTCGCCGCTGCCGCCGAAATAGCCGGCCGCCGGCAACTTCAGGGAGAGTGGGCCGGTCTGACCCCACCCGAACTTCTGCAGATTCTCCAGCAGCAATACCCCGGTCTCACCCGGCTGGCTCCGTCGCTGGCCGTGGCGATCAACCGGGAGTATGCCGAACCGGCCCATGTCATCAAGGATGGGGATGAGGTCGCCCTGATTCCGCCGGTCAGCGGGGGCAGCGGCGAGGACCGCCCACTCTTTGAGGTCACGGCGGATCCCATTTCGGCCGATGAGGTCGCCGCGCGGGTGACCAATCCGCACTCCGGCGCCACCCTGGTCTTCGTGGGCACCGTGCGCGAGTGGACCAAGGGCAAGCAGACCATCTCCCTCGAATACGAGGCCTATCCCGAAATGGCCGTCGGGCAGATGCAGGTGATTGCCCGGGAGATTGAGGCCCAGTGGCCTGGCACCCGGACAGCCATCGTGCACCGGGTCGGCAAGCTCGCAATCACGGAAGCCAGCGTGGTCATCGCGGTGGCCACCCCCCACCGTGCCGACGCCTTTTCTGCCTGCCGTCACGCGATCGAGCGCTTGAAACAGATCGTGCCGATCTGGAAGAAGGAGATCTGGGCGGACGGCGAGCAGTGGATCGGCGGCCAGTCCGGACCGGACTGGATGCACGAGCACAAATAGACGGAGGCCCGTGGCCAGGCGGTCACGGGCCTCTTGCTGTCTACCTCTGCGGGCCGGCGAGGGTCTGCTCTGCCTGAGCGATCATGCGCTTGACCATCTGTCCGCCGAGCCGTCCGCCGAGGCGACCCCCCACGGCTCCCGCCTGGCGGGAGGTCAGTTCACCATTGTAACCCTGTTGCAAGGGTACGCCGATCGATGCTGCTACCTCGAACTTGCTCTGAGCGATCCGCTGCTGCAGATCGCCGAGGCTGGTGGGATTCCAGCCGACCTCCTGGGCGATCTCGTACTTCAACTGGTTCAGGGCCGATTCTGCACTCTCAATCAACGGGCGATTGCTGCCATTTTTGTTGGCCATGAAGTTCACCTCCGTATCAGTAGGATGCCACCTGATTCGGTGAAACATAAGCCATCCGTTATGGAAACATCTTCCCCTGATCGTACCGTCAACGCATCTGCCAGCGAGAGTCAAACACGTAGTTGGTGCAGGCCCGAGTGCCTTCGCAAAGTGCGACGCTGCCATCGGGACCTACTGAAACGGTGAGTTCGGGTCCCCCGCGCACGTAGAGACCGCGCACTGGGGTTGTCTGGCCCGGTGCATAGCTGATACGGATTCGCTCAGCAATCATGTTGTCATAGCGGTCGTCCAGGGCATTGGCGGCCTGCCAGGCCGAACCATCCCACCTGTAGAGCAGCACTGCGCCGGAGTCTGTCCCCTTGCCAGCCACCACCAGCCAGCGCGCCCCCCCGCCCTCGACTGCCCGAGCGCCCACCCAGCGATCTATAATCCGCGGCGCTGTCGACTCAATCACCACGTTTTTGTCCGCCTGGATGATGACCGGCACCACACCGCTGCCGTTCAGCGGCAGCCCGACCACCCGGGTGTTCGCGCCCGCATCATACACGGGAATATCCAAGCCGGCAGCCTTGCTCAGGGTCACGGCAAGTTGCGCCGTGCCCAGCGCCTGGATGTCAGGCATCAACAGGTATTGCTTCACGTCTTCCGCCGCGGACATGACCTGCTGGGCTGTGGCCGACGCGGAAGTAGCCGTCTTGAGCTTCTCAGCGAGCCACCCGGTCCCGCCCAGGCGGTCCCCCGCCCAAGTGAGCGAGAAACAACCGGTCGTGTTCTCGCACAGGCGCACGCTGGGATCGGCCTCGGGCAGCAACATCACCGAGGCCTGCGGGAAAGCCACCGGATTCCACTCGATCGTCAGGTTGGCCGAGTTGGCGGGGCGCTGGAAAGACCAGGCCGCGTCCACGGGCAGGAAACCGAACCAGTCCGGCGCCGTTTCCCAGTCACCGCCCGAGGTAAACCGCAGGAGCGTGACCGCCTTCCGTGCCACCGGGGTACCCTTGGCGCCGCGCGGGGTCGCATCCATCAGGACCACCAGACCGGGCAGTCCCTGCCGGCTCGTCATCCGGAGGGATTCCACAACGCCCGGCAGGGTAATGGCTTGAGCCGCGGGCAGCCCGCCGCCGGACCGGTGCTGGATCACCGTAAAACTCTGCTCGCTGTCGGGAACGGGTATGCTGACCAACCGGACCGCGAGGTTTGCCTGCTGGTCACGGTTGACGGTCGCCCCGGCGGGCAGCTTGGCGGTAAGGTCCTCCGTCCAAGAGTCCATCTCCTGCAAGTAGGCGGGCAACTTGCGGGTCGCCTTGTCCCAGGCCTGGTCCCGGTCGGCTTTGGGGGCCTTGGCGTCCAGGGCCGTGTGGAACCCCTGGAATGTACTGAAGTTCCGCTCATCCAACAGGACGAACCTGGACTTCCAGTCCAACGCCAGGTCTGCATCAAAGTAGAGGCGCAGCGGCTGCTTGGCGTCGAAGCGTGGCCGCCAGGCCTCCGGCACAGGCGAAGCAACGATCAAGAAGTTGTTCCGCACCTCGAGCGACAGGTCGCCAATTTTCGCGGGCAGACCCTTGAACACAGAAACGTTAGGGCGGAACTCGCCCGTGCGGGAGTCGCGCTGGTAATGGGCAACGTAACCGCCGCCCCTGGCCATCGAAAAGGCCAGAGTTAGCAACGTCTGGCCGCCGTCCTCAAGCGTCTTGGCGCTCATGACCTGGCCGCCGGGCAGCGCCGCCAGTTCGGCCGCCTGCGGCCCGCTGGTCAAGTTCACCTGCACGAGCACCCGCTCGCCAGGGGGAACGACTCCGGGACCCGGGAGCATGAGGCCGATCACACGCACCGAGCCGCTTTCAAACAGCCGGACCATCGGCGCTGTCCCACCCGGCACCGGCTTCTCCCATTCCGCCTTGTTCACCCGCACGCTGTCGGGTAACTTGAGAAACTCCACCATCGCACGCACAGTGGCTTCCCGCGCCCGCTGCCGCTGGTCGCTGGACCGATTGACATCCAACGCCTTCTCAGCCTGGCTTCGGACTTGCTCAAGCGTGACGCGTGACGTCTGCGGCGCCGGCGCTGCACTCTTATTGCCACACGCTGTGACAAATCCGAATACCGTCATCAGGAGAAGCGCATAGAGTGAACGGCTTGTTCGCAATCCTGTTCCTCCTTCAGGTCTGGCGCTGTCTCGGCCGGTCTGGCAAAGCCTGCGACAGCTTTTGGCAGCAGGGGCGAAGGTTGATCGGGTGCGACCTTCGCCTCCTTACGGCGGAGCAGGCCAGGCCCTGGACTCCCGGTTTCGTTCATACACGCGGCGGACCCCTTCCAGGGTCAAATGTGGTTCTACGTGCGTAATGGTGCGGCTCTCACCGACCACCAGGTGCGCGAGCCCACCCGTAGCGATCACGATAGGGTCGGGCCCGTTCGGGGCAATCTCGCGAGAGAGCCGCCGCACCAGCCCATCGGCCTGCCCGGCGAATCCATAGATGATGCCGGACTGCAGGCTGGCGACCATGTTCCGCCCCAGCACCTGCCTGGGCTTGACCAACTCGATGCGCTGGAGGCGGGCGGCGGCCCTGGTCAGTGCATCCGTCGAGATGCCGATTCCGGGCGCGATGCAGCCACCCAGGTACTCACCCTCGGCGCTCACGCACTCCAGCTTGGTGGCAGTACCGAAGTCAACGACAATCACCGGGCGCCAGCGCGGCGCCCCGTACATCTCCCAGGCAGCCACGGCGTTAACCAGGCGGTCCGCACCCAACGCGGACACGTTATCGTAGTGGATGGCAGGCAAGGTGCGGCTGGCGCTCGTGACCTCGGTCAGCTCAACCCCCAGGTATTTGCGGCACGCCCGGTGCAAGGCGATGTTCAGCGGCGGCACGACGCTCGCCATGGCCGCTTCGGCGATGTCGGCGGGCGCGAAACCCTCCCGGCGCAGCAGGTGCACGAACTCCAACCCGTACTCGTCGGCCGTGCGGTCCCGCTCGGAGGCCACCCGCCAGGTGGCGACCAGTTCATCCTCCAAATAAAGGCCCAGGGTCAGGTTTGTATTGCCGACGTCAAATACGAGGAGCATTGCCTACCGCTCCCCTTTGACGTGGTTGCGTTCGTAGATAATGCGGAGGCCTTCCAGCGATAGATAGGGGTCGATGATACTGACCGACTCGGTCTCTTGCGAGATGAGCTCGGCCTGGTCACCAGTCCCGACCACCTTAACCCCCGCCGCAGGCCCGCCAAGCTCCTGAATCAGGCGGCTGACCAGTTCCTCCACCTGGCCGGCGAACCCGAAGATGACCCCTGACTGCATGCTATGTACTGTGTTGCGGGCCAGCACAGACTTTGGGCGCACCAGTTCGATGCGCGGCAGCTTTGCGGCATGCTCAAATAAGGCTTCCACGGAGATGGAGACCCCAGGCGCGATGACGCCTCCCAGGTACTCACCCTCCCGGGAGATGACGTCAAATATGGTCGCCGTACCGCCAAAATCGACAACGATGAGCGGTCCGCCGTATTTCTCAAAGGCCGCAACGGCAATCACGATGCGATCGGCCCCGACCTCACGCGGATTGTCGTAGCGGATGACCATACCGGTCTTGATCCCAGGGCCAACCACCAGCGGCTTGAGCTGGAAATACTTCTGGCACATCCACTCCAGGGTCGGCACCACCGGGGGTACGGAGGAGGAGATGGCCACGGCCTGGATGTCCGTTGTCGTAAAACCTTGGTGCTCCAAGAGGTCCATGAACAGCAGTCCATACTCGTCAGCGGTCTTGCGCCGGTCGGTTGCTACACTCCATTCTGTGCGCAGCAACGGTCCGTCGTAGACTCCGAGACTCATCACAGTGTTCCCTATGTCTACTGCCAGGAGCAATGCTCGAACCCTCCCTGGTAGCCGGCCCGGCGGCGAGTCCAGCTCCGTCTTGGCTCCGGGTCGATTATACCACACATCCCCCAAAATACAGTGATGCGGCCCGGGACAGGCCTCCCGGGCCGCACAATCTCGCTATGCAGTTGGGAGTCTATAGTCCGCTCACCCCCTGGGGAGGCTGACTTGGTCAGTACTTGGACCCCAAGCAACATCGCTTAAGGTTTGTCTTTGTGCGGGAAAGGCCCGCAACCCTTGTT
>DAHVXO010000208.1 GCA_027356675.1 Symbiobacteriaceae bacterium
CCTTCTTGTTGTTGAGCATTGCCCCATTGCCTCCCAGTGTGGTAAGCTACGCCTGTCGCCCCCCTCCCCCCCGGGGGGGCTGGAGGAAGGGGGCTTATCGCATGAGTCATCACTACCCGGAAGTCGTCACGCGTCTCACACAGGTAGAGGGGCATGTGCGCGGCATCAAGAGTATGGCAGAAGCAGGGAAGACCCCGGCCGATCTTCTGCACCAGATCTCCGCCGTCCAGGCAGCCTTGCGCAAGGTTGCCCAGCTAGTCGTAGATGACCATCTGGACCATTGCGCCGAGGCCATCGACGAGGGCAACGCGCCGGAGCTGATTCGAAGTCTCAAGTCGGCACTGACCAACTACATGCGGTGAGGTATGCTGCGCCGGCACCAGGCATAAACGGAGGAGAATGATGCAGGCACGATTCCTGTCGGGATATGGGGCCGCCCTGGCGTCGGCGGCACTGGTCGGTCTCTTTACGGTCCTGAACAAATGGCTGCTGGTCGAGCAGGTGCCGGCGCTCACCGCCGGGGCCTGGACATACTTTGCCGCCGGCCTTGCCCTGCTGCCCTGGGCGATCCGGGCCGGCGGTCTCCACTTCAGGCGGCCGCTGGTCGCCGCCGGCTGGCTGCTGGCGGGATCGGTCTTCGGACCCAGCCTCTACTTCCTGGGTCTCAAGCTGACCTCCGGGGTCCAGGGCGTCCTGATGATCAACATGGAGGCCGTGTTCACGGCACTGCTGGCCTTTGTCATCTTCCAGGAACACCTGACGCTGACGACCGTAGGCGCTAGCCTGGCTGTCGTGGCCGGCGGACTCTGGCTCTTGTGGCCGGAGTCAGGCGCCAGCCTGCTGGCCGGAAACAGCCTGGGCAATCTCCTGATCGCGCTGGGGTACCTGGGGTGGGGCACTGAAAACAACCTTGGCCGTCTGCTCGGTGAAGATATTCCGGCTGTTACCCTGGTGTCGCTGAAGGCACTCGTGGCCGGCGCAGTCATGGGGGGCCTGGCCCTGGCGTTCGGCCAGCCTCTGCAGGTCCCCCTGCGGGTGGTCCCAGGGATCATGGCGAGCGGCGCCTTTTCCCTTGGTCTTTCGCTCGCCTTTTTCTACCTCGCCATGAAGCATATCGGTGCAGGGCGGACCGGACTGATCTCGTCAACATCAACCTTTTGGGGAGTGCTTGGGGCGCTGCTGCTCTTAGGGGAGTCGCTCACCGCCAAGGTGCTGGCTGGTGGCCTTCTGATGGTGATTGGTCTGATCCTATTTGCCTGGGAAAGTAACGGCGCTAGCCCCTGAGGCCCACGATGGCAAAGAGCGCTGTCGCGATGGCGACGGCAGCCAACGCCGAAGGCAGCTTCTTGCGGGCGTAGCTCACCACCGGGAGGTCAAACACGGCCGCCGTTGTGGTAGTGGTTTCGCCGAGTGGCGATGAGAAGTCCCCAAACGTGCCACTGGCAAAGACGGCCCCCACAGTCGCTGGCAGTGAGGCGTGGGTCGCTACGGCCAGGGCGACGCCCAGCGGCATCAAAATCCCCCAGGTTCCCCAGGACGAACCGATCAGGTAGGCGAGCAGGGAGCCAAAGAGGAATACTGCCGCTGGTGTCAGCCACCCGGGCAGGTACGCGCCAAACGTGCTTTTGACGAACGGTGCGAACCCTAAATCCTTGGATGATTGCGCCGCCATCGCCCAGACGAGCACCAGCAGCAGGATGGCCATCATCAACTGGTTCCCGCCGTCGACGAAATGAAACATCAGCTCGTTCACAGATATCCTCCTGAGGAGGAAGAAGACGAGGCTGACCAGGCTGGTGAAAAACAGCGCCAGCAGCATGGCCTGGGTCACGTCCGTCGCCTGGAAGGCAGCCAGCAGTGATGTCGCTCCCTGCGCCCGGCCCTGCAGCCACGTGAAGACCACTGTACTGAGTAGCAGCAGGGCCAGCGGGGCCGCCAGGTTAAGCGGCTTGGGCTGCACCTGAGCGAGTTCCTGCTCGACGCTCTCCCGGTGAGCCTCGTTCTCGTCGCTTTCAGACGCTCCGCCCTCGCCGGTCTGAGCAAAACCGGCACCAATGTACCGCCCGGTCAGGACAGCCACGAGGCTGATGAGCAGCATGGCAATGGCGAAGAAGTTGAAGGGCAGGCTGCTGAGAAACAGCCGATATGGGGGAGTGGAGAGGCCAGCCTGGTTGATCGCGCCGCTGACCACAGAAACCATATAGCCAACGTAGGTCGTGGCGACTGGAAACAGCACAATCACGGGCACGGTGGACACGTCGATGGCATACGCAAGTTTGCTCTTGGAGATCCGCACCCCGCCCTGCACGGCTTTCATCAGCGGGCCCACGGTCATGGTGCGGAACTCGCAGTCCATGAACGTAATGACTACACTGGCCCAGGTTACGGCAAGAGCACTTCTTTCGGTCTTAACGGACTTCCCGACGAGCTGCGCAAATCCCCTGACGCCACCTGCCACCTGGAGCATCCCCACCAGGCCGCCAAAGACATAGAGGAAAACGACAATGCGCAAGTTCTCGCCGTCCTCGAGGGCTGCGAGGATGTAACCAAGGGTTCGCGACAAGGAATTGATGACCCTAGGCTCTAGTGAAATGGAGCCTACCAGCAGGCCCAGAGTTAGCCCCAACAGGACGTGTCGCGTCGCCAATGCGATGACGATGGCAACAGCGAACGGAACGAGAGAAATCCAGTTTTCCATAGGTTTTATTCTCCCCGGGGCTGCTTGTACTTAATTCCGAGGCCGGTTACCTAGGCGCCTTCGATGGTGGGGAGAAGCGGCCCTTGGAGTGTCGATTGGGCGGAGTTTTTCACTTTGCGGTTCGCATGTGGAATACTGTCGTGTAACCCAATTGACAAATCCCCTCGCCGGTGATAGGCTAAAGGCGCAGTAGGCATCCCATCCCGAGGCGGCGGGACCGACCAAGGGCATCCCTACAACTTCTTGACCAATTAAACTGTTGATTTATGGCCCAGCGAGTAATTCTCGTTGGGCCTTTTTGTTTTCCCAAGGCGCGGGGTGTGCAGCCCGGCGCTTCAACTATCTCAAGAGAGAGGTGGTCCGAGTGGAGCGAGGTTTGGTGGCTTACAGCGTCAACGCCACGTGCGAGGTGAATGGCCGGCGCATGGCGGTAACACTGCAGGCGAACAGCCGGAGCGCCGCAGTACGAAAGCTCGTCACTGCAGCCGAGGAACTGCGGGATCAACTGCCCGGGGTGCGCATCACCGCGGGGGTAATTAGGAAGGAGGCGGTCTAATGAAGAACGGAAAGGGCGCCCAACCGCAAGATGGCGACAAGCTCCTCATTTTCACCGAGGAGCAGAAGGCGCTCATGCGCCGGACGGTGGCCAAAGACGTCCCCGCCGACGACTTCGAAGTCCTCATCTACATGGCCGAGAAGTACGGCCTCGATCCTTTTGCCAAGGAGATCTGGGCATTCAAGCCGGGCGACGACAAGCCCACAGTCATCATGACCAGCCGAGACGGCTACCTGACCATCGCCCAGCGCAGTTCCGAGTACAGCGGACCCCCGCTGAGTTTCGTCGTCTGCGAGGGCGATGAGTTTAGCGTCGACGCCGCTGCCTACCAGGTCACCCATCGGTTCGGGGCAAGTCGCGGCAAGATCCTGGGTGCCTGGGCCAAGATCGATCGGGCGGGCAAGACTCCGGCGATTGGGTTCGTTCCTTTCGCCGAGTATAACCGGCCTACCAAGAAGCAGTGGATCAACAACCCGTCCGCCATGATCCAGAAGGTCGCAGAAGCGTTCGTTCTCAAGCGCCAGTTCGGCATCGCTGGACTGGTTACGCGCGAGGAAATGGACGCTGACGGAGAACCCGCGACGCCTCCGGTGGTCACCGGTGGTGCTGCGGTGGGCAGCCGCACGAAGCTCGCCGCAAAGGCCGTATCCAGCGCGCCAACTCCCGCTGAACCGCCGGCGTTTGTGCCGGAAGGTGAAGCCAAGGAGGCTACTGCAGCTGGGAACGATGTCGCCGCGCCGGCGAGGCCAAGCCCTGTGCCGGAGTTCGCTGAGGCCAGTGGTCAGCCGGCGGCGGCCGAGGCAAGGTCCGACAATGCCCCCGCTCAGGAAGCGGCGTCGGCGGCCCAGCCCCAAGCCTTCGTCTTGAAGGCAGACCCAGCCATCGGCAGGGGACGCACGGGAAGGGGCGCCAAGATACCCGCCTTGGATGCCTCCGGCAAGGACGTGATGCTGTTCGCCGTCGGCGAACCACTGCTGGAGAAGGTCAAGGACATGGCTGCGGGCCAGAAGATCCTGGCCGTCGGGCGCCCAGAGGGCAAGGGGTTTCTGATCACCGAGGTGAGGCCCGATGCTGCGTGACATTTGGGAGGTGGCCGGCCAGTTTGGCGGCCAACTCCGCCCTCTCCCGAGCAGAAGGGAGGCAGTAATGCATTGCCCCTTCTGCGACGATAAGAAGCAGCACCTCTACCTGAATCGGGACAAAGGAACTTACTACTGTCAGAGATGTGGCGCTTCCGGCGGCATGATCGACCTCTACGTGAGCCTATCCGGGGTTGCCAGGGAGGAAGCCTCCCGGGTCATCTTTGGCAACGGGCCCAGGCGCAAGCGCCATCCGGCGGAGCTCCTGGACAACGAGCAGTTCAAGGAGATGGGCCTAACCCGGCCTCACTGGGGCCGCCTCTGGTCGCGGGACCCGGCCTACGCTCGGCGCACGGCCAACTGGGTCTGGCACGAGTGGCTGGCCTGGGAACGTGGGAAGGACCGTATTGCACGGCAAATTTACGTAGCCATGATGCTTTCCCGGCTAGGGAAGGGGGAATCCAGAACGAACCGCGTCACCCTTACCGGCTGGCTGGCGAACGACCCGAAACTTGACCATCTGCAATCTGGGAAGCTCGCCGCTAGTTTCACCTTGAAAGTGCCGCAGCCCAGTGCTCGTGACAACGTGGATTTCATCCCGATCCGCGCCTGGGACAAGCAGGCCGAAGTCGCGTCCCTTTTCCTGACCAAGGGCCGTCTCGTGGCAATCGATGGGCGGATCTCCGTCCGAGCCTACGAAAAGAACGGCGAGCGCCGCTACTTCACCGAAGTGGTGGCGCACAACATTGAGTTTCTGGACGGTCCTCCCAAGGCGGTTGCTGCAGCGGAGGTCCAATTCAACGAAGAGGAGGTGCCCTTCTGAAATGGGCATCAAGCCGGGCGAACCGATTACCTGGTCCTACAGCCGGATTGACACCTTTGAGCGCTGTCCGCGCCGGGGCTACGAGATCTATGTGAACGACAAGCGCTCTCCGGAGACGGAGGCGACCCTGCTCGGGGGAATCGTTCACGCGGCCCTGCTCGGTGAGCGGGACGAAGCGACTGGCGAAGTGACGGTGCCAGGCTACCTGACCCGCCTCGCCCAGGGCGATCAACCCAGCCCGTCCGTCCTGAACGAGCTGGTGAACACGCATTTTGAGCAGGCGGAGGCCGAGCACCCGGACCTGGTTGAGCCGTGGTCCGTGGGCGTGGGCATCAACCTTGGCAAGGCAGCCCTGAAGCGCCTGCCCCCGAATCCCCACACCTGGGCGATGGAGCAGGAGGTGCGTGCCAAGCTACCCGGCGGCGACGTTCTTCGCGGTTTCCTTGACCTCACCTACGAGGACGAGGATGGAGCCTACGTGGTTCGGGACTACAAGTCCAACCGAGCTATCTACAAGTCCGACGACAAGCACCAGCAGCTTGGACTGTACGCGGCGCTCTTGAGCGCCAACGGCAGGCAGCCGGCCCGCGTCGAATTGCACTTCCTTCGCCTTGAGGAAGTCGTCTCCGCGCCAGTCACCAGGGAGATGATGGACAATGCTCGGGCATGGGTACTTGCCGTCACAGCCGACGTCAAGAAGCGGCTCCCGGAAGGCATTGCTGCCTTTGAGCCGAAGCCGAACCACCTGTGCCAATACTGCCACGTGGCCGACCGGTGCCCCGCTGCGCTCGCGGCCTTTGAGCGAGCCAACCAGGACGAAATGCGGCCAATTGAGAGCGAGACTGAAGCGCGCAATGACGCGCTGGACATCGCCATGCTGGAAGGCATGATTGGCACCCTGGAGGAGCGGCTGAAGGAGTACGTCAAGGCTCGGGGGCCAGTGGCAGTGGATGACCGGGTTTGGGGGTTCATCCCCACAGAGTACAAGAATTGGCGGCTCAAGGGCTTGGATGACGCGCTCCGTCAGCACAAGTTGGAGCTTGCCGATGTGGTGAAGGTGGACAACAAGAAGGTGGAGGCCCACATGGCCGCCAACCCGGCGTTGGCCGAGGCACTTCGCAAGTTCTACAGCGTGAAGAAGTCAACGCGGTTTGGCTCCCGAGCTGCAGAGTCTGAGGGCGAAGCAGCCACCGCCGAGGTGGCGTAGAAGGAGGAGGGTGTTTCCATGAGGAAGCGACAGGCGCCCGGCCCGATCATCCAGGCGGCCCAGGCCGCCCTGCAGATGCCACTGCCCAGTGACATGCGCCGTGCCATTCGGGAGGCCCTTGCCGAGTACCATGCAGCCAAGGTTGTGGATTACCACGCGGCGCGATCCCAGCTGGCCAGCACGCTGGCGGCCATCTTTGACGAGTGGGGCTACGAAGCGGCCTAGCGAATCGACTCCTTCAGAACAACAACGAGGCACTCACCGGAAATTCCGGCGAGGGCCTTCTTTCGTTTTCGCAGTTTCTACGCCTGACCTGCTGCCTCGCGGCGCTTTCGGAGGAGGGCAATGAAGTCCTTGACGAGCGAC
>DAHVXO010000241.1 GCA_027356675.1 Symbiobacteriaceae bacterium
CCAAGTACCGCAAGGACGGGAAACTGGTCTATTACAGGCTCGCTGACAGCCACATCGGGAACCTGGTACATGAGGTTCTGCAGCACGTTGAGGAGCAGCAAGGGTAAGGACGGCAGAAGGAGGGAGTAAGACTATGGATCAGGCAGAAGGGAAGACAATCCTGCAAGTGCAGGGCATTAGCTGTCTGGACTGCGCTGCCAAGTTCGAGAAGAACGTAGCGGCGCTCCCTGGCGTGGCCAGGGCTACACTGAATGCTACCGCAGGTAAGCTGACGATCGAAGGTAACGTGGATCTCGAAGCGATCCGACGTGAGGGCAAAAAGGAGAACTACACAATCGTTGCCCCGAATGCCCAGCGAGAGACGACACTGCGAATCGAAGGCATTACGTGTCTGGACTGCGCTGCCAAGTTCGAGAAGAATGTAGCGGCGCTCCCTGGCGTGGCCAGGGCTAAACTGAATGCTACTGCAGGAAAGCTGATGATCGAAGGTGTCGTGGACCTTGATGCCATCCGTCGGGAAGCGCAAAAGGAGAACTACACCGTCATAGCCCAGGGCGAGCTGCAGAACACGGGCGAGGCGAAGTCTTCCAAGATCGACTGGGAACTGGTTCGTACCTGCGTCTCCGGGGTGGCGCTGGTTGCTGGCTATATCACCGGAAACGCCGGTGCAGCTCCGACCGTTGTCATCCCACTCTTCGTCACCGCCATGGTTCTCGGTGGGTGGGGCAACTTCCGTAAGGCGTTCTTCTCCCTCCGCAGCTTTGACTTCAACATGAGCGTCCTGATGAGCGTAGCCGTTCTCGGTGCCATAGCCATCGGGGAGTGGGAAGAGGGCGCCGTGGTCGCTTTCCTTTACGCGGTCTCCGAAATGCTGGAGTCCTGGTCGATGGAGCGGGCCCGGCGTTCCATCCGTGATCTCATGGACATTGCCCCGAAGGTGGCTCGTGTTCGCCGGGACGGTCGGGAAGTAGAGGTTCCGGTTGAGGCGATTCGGCTTGGCGACGTCATGATTATCCGCCCGGGCGAGAAGCTCGCCATGGACGGCCGGATTCTCAAGGGCGAGTCAGCCATCAACCAGGCAGCCATCACGGGTGAGTCGGTTCCCACAGAGAAGGGGCCGGGGGATGAGGTCTATGCCGGCACCCTGAACACCCACGGTTCGCTGGAGGTTGAGGTTACCAAGCTGGTGGAGGACACCACGATCGCGAAGATCATCCACATGGTGGAGGATGCCCAGACCCAGCGAGCCCCTTCGCAAGCGTTTGTGGACCGCTTTGCCAAGGTATACACGCCCATCGTGCTCAGTCTCGCTGCCGGCATTGTGCTGATCCCGCCGTTGCTGATGGGCGCGCAATGGGCTCCCTGGATCTACCGTGGGCTGTCGCTCCTTGTGGTTGCCTGCCCGTGCGCTCTGGTGGTATCCACCCCGGTGGCGATTGTCAGCGCAATCGGTAACGCTGCCAAGAACGGTGTGCTGATCAAGGGCGGCATCCACCTTGAACAGGCCGGCGCCTTAGAGGCCATTGCGTTTGACAAGACCGGCACGTTGACCAAGGGCGAGCCGGCCGTTACCGACATCGTCCCCCTCGGCTCTTTGACTGAGGTGGAACTGCTACAGATGGCGGCCAACCTGGAAGTCCGCTCAGAGCATCCGCTGGCGGTGGCCATCGTGAAAGCCGCTGAGGCCAGCGGCCTTAAGGCAGAAGCAGTCGAAGGGTTCAGCGCCCTCATGGGCCGTGGTGCCCAAGGCCAGGTCGATGGGCAGACCATCTACATTGGCAATTTGCGCCTCTTTGACGAGCAGGGGATTAGTACAGCACAGATCCTTGACCGTGTCCGCCATCTCCAGGAGGAGGGTAAGACGGCCATGGTCATGGGGACCGAGCAGACCTTCCTCGGGATCATCGCAGTGGCCGACGAGGTCCGTGAGGTTAGCAAGAAGGCCGTAGCTGAGCTTAAGCGGGCCGGAATCCGCAAGACGATCATGCTCACCGGTGACAACGAGGCAACAGCCAGAGCCATGACCGCCCGTGTTGGCGTTGACGAGTTTCGGGCCGAACTGCTGCCCCAAGACAAGGTCAGCGCCATCCAGGGGCTCCTGAAGGACTACGGCAAGGTGGCCATGGTGGGTGATGGCATCAACGATGCGCCGGCACTGGCGCTCTCCACCGTTGGCATTGCGATGGGTGGTGCCGGCACGGACACCGCCCTGGAAACGGCCGATATTGCCCTGATGGCGGACGACCTGTCCAAGCTCCCGTTCACGATTCGCCTGAGCCGGGCCGCGTTGCGTATCATCCGGCAGAACATCGCCTTCTCGCTGGCGATCAAGCTGATTGCCGTCGTGGCGGTGTTCCCGGGCTGGCTTACGCTGTGGCTGGCGATCCTGGCCGACATGGGAGCGTCGGTGCTCGTGACCTTGAACGGCATCCGGCTGCTGCGCATGAACCCCGAGAAGTGAGACTCGGGAGCACCCGGGGGAAGTAGAGGACTCCCCCGGGTGCTCTTCCTGCCACCGCTTGATCGAGTCGCCGAATGACTCACCGTCCGGCGACTGCGGACACGGAAGGGACGTGTTCATGGTCAGGATGCACACGGATACAGCAGTGGTGCTGCGTCTGGCTCCCGGTCGCTGACTACTCCGCTGATGATCATCGGTACGCTCGTATTCTTGGGCCTCGTTGGCGATGGGCTAGCTGTCCATTATCAAGTGGTAACGGATCGGTTGCCACGGTGGGGGGAAGAGCAATTTGCGGTTGGTGCTGGCAGTAGCGGTCCTGTGGGCCACCCTGGATCTTGGATCCAAGGTGGCTGTCATGCGGAGCCTGGTCGAAGGACAGGCAATTCCCGTTGTGGACGGGCTCTTGACGCTGCACTACGTGCGGAACCCGGGAGCGGCATACGGAATACTGCTCGGGCAACGCTGGCTTCTGGCAATCCTTGCGGCCGGGATATGCGTGGGAATCCTGTGGTACGCTCGGCAGGTTACGGCGGTCCGGGAGCGCATTGCCCTGGGGATGCTCCTTGGTGGAGCGGTCGGGAACATGCACAACCGGCTCGTCTGGGGCGCAGTCACTGACATGATTGAAATCAACCCGCTGACGGCGGTGTTTCGGGTTTTCAACGTGGCGGACATTGCGATCACCTTTGGAGTACTCCTCCTCGCCTGGAGTATGGTCCGAGGTCCCCGCCCGCAGGGTGAAGGGTAGCGACTATCCTCCCATCTTCTTTCCAGAAGGCTGTCGCCACCTTGGATTACGGACGATTATCCGGAGGTAGACGTAATGGACAGCACCACTCACGATGGCCCTGTCATCGTCAACTGCCCCGTATCGGGCAGTAATGGGAAGCTGGTGATGCCGGTCACGCTCCGCTCCTTGATCAAGGAGGAGCAACAGCACCGAATCACGGAGGGGCGGTACCGGTTCTGCGACGCACAGGGGTGCGACGTGGTCTACTTCGCCGAGGGCGGGAGCCATGTGTTTACCAAGGGTGACTTGAAGGTTCGGGTGGGCGTGAAGGAGACCGAAGCGCCGCGACCGATCTGCTACTGCTTCAACCACACCGTTGAAGAGATCTTTGACGAAATCCAGCGGACCGGGGCGACAACCGTTCCAGATGATGTTGCCAGTCGGCTGAACACTGAGGGCTGCGACTGTGTGCATACCAATCCGCAGGGCTCCTGCTGCCTGGGCGTCCTCAACGCCTTTGCCAAGGAAGGTATGCTGCGTTTTGGCCCTTCCCAAGAGGAAGCCTGCCAGACAGAGAAATGCGATCTTAATTCCGAGGACTGCTGCAAGTAGCCCCCGCATACCACCAACGGCGCTACCGTCCCCATGAAGGGAACGAGCGCCGTTTCGTCTTCCTGCGGAAATACCCCATCGCCTTTAGCGTTGTTCATTTTGGCCTCGGACCTCAGTTTTGGAGCTTAGCGTTGTAAAACGCGCGCTCGCTCGTAATAGGCCTTAAGGGCGATCCCCGCCGTAGCGCAGGTGTCCACCTGAACGCGGCGATGCGAGTGGATCCGCACCTCAAGAACGTGGCGCTGCAGGACCTCGCTGGTGGCTCGGTGGTCTTCTATGATACCCGGGTGAAGCTGGTAAAGGTCTAGCTTCAGCACAGAGGCCGCACCGCTGGCTAACGCCATGGTAGCGGCCTCTCGTCGTTCCCGAGTCACGTTGCTGCTCAAGTTAGTTTAGCGGTGCGTACGGTCTGAGCATGGAACGAAACAGGCGCACCAATTGAGGTGCGCCTGCTTTCTCATACTGAGGGCTTCAACTCCTCGGCTATCGCCATGACCGTACCGAGGCAACAGGACCCCTGGGGATTGGTTTCCTCGCAGTGGCAGCCCTGGGACTCCAACTTGGTACGAATCCGGTCGGGTACGGTGGTGCGCCCGGTCAGCCGGACTTCTTCGATCATGTCCTCGACCGAGTACCCGAAACAATAGCAGACGGGCCTGGGGGGTTCTGCCTCCTTGATGCCGACGCGCACCGAGAGATCGGAGCGCGTGAAGACATGGCTGCCGTCTTCCGCAAAGTATACGACGTCACAACCAGGAGTGGCGCAGAAACGGTAGCGGGTCGGTAGAACAGCAGGGTGCCTTTCAGGCCGAAGCAACGCTCGAAGCGTGTGTTCCGACACCCGTTTTCCAGGAGTGCCGGCGACCGGGCACAGTGGCGTGGCCAGGATGATCACGTCCAGTTCATAAGCTGGGTTGATTGGTGAGAGTTCGCTGGCTTTTGATCAGGTCCTTCAGCTCGGGACGATTGTAAGCAGTCACCCGGGTACAGGCTCCCGGGTTCCTGTTTTCTGTCCTCTGAACTATGCAGAAGCCGACCAGTATTTCCGCCGGAACGCTAAGGCCACGTTGACCAGAGCGATCAGCACCGGCACCTCCACCAGCGGCCCGATAACGGCCGCAAACGCCGCACCGGAGTTGATGCCGAAGACGGCTACCGCCACCGCGATGGCCAACTCGAAGTTGTTGCTCGAAGCGGTGAACGAGAGGGTCACGGTTTTGGGGTAGTCCGTCCCGACCCGCTTGCTCATGAAGAAGCTGAGCAGGAAGATCACGACAAAGTAGCTGAGCAGCGGGATGGCGATCCGGACCACGTCAAGCGGGATCTGGACGATCAGGTTGCCCTTCAGGCTGAACATCACCACGATGGTGAAGAGCAGGGCGATCAGCGTGATCGGGCTGATCTTCGGGATGAACTGCGTCTCATACCACTGCTTGCCCTTGGCCCGCACCAGGAAGAACCGGGTCACAAAGCCAGCCGCAAAGGGAATGCCCAGGTAGACCATGACGCTTTCGGCGATCTGCCCGATCGAGATGTCCACCACGCTGCCCTGCAGACCGAACAGGGGCGGCAGGACCGTGATAAAGAACCAGGCATAGATGCTGTAGAAGAAGACCTGGAAGATGCTGTTGAAGGCGACCAGGCCGGCGGCGTACTGCGTGTCGCCTTTGGCCAGGTCGTTCCAGACGATGACCATGGCGATGCACCGGGCGAGACCGATCATGATCAGGCCGACCATATACTCGGGGTAGCCCTGCAGGAAGATGATCGCCAGGAAGAACATCAAAAACGGTCCGACAACCCAGTTCTGGACCAGTGAGAGGCCGAGCACCTTCCAGTCGCGGAAGACGTCGCCCAGCTCTTCGTACCGGACCTTGGCCAGGGGTGGGTACATCATCAGAATCAGGCCGACCGCGATGGGGATGTTGGTGGTGCCGACCTGAAACCGGTTCATGAAACCCTCAACGCCGGGAACCAGGTAGCCGATGCCGACGCCGACAGCCATGGCAAGGAATATCCAGAGCGTAAGGAAACGGTCCAGGAAAGACAGGCGCTTCGAGACCGGTGCGTCCATGATTGGGCCTCCTCCGGGTGGTGATCGTGAACCGGGCCTAAGCCCCCAGTTCGGTCAGCAGGGCCGCGATGCGCAGGCGGATATCGTCGCGAACGGCCCGGAACTGAGCCAAGATCTCTTCTTCCGTGCCCTTCGCCTTGGCCGGGTCCGGCAGGTCCCAGTGGCGCCGGACCAGGGCAGTTGGCGGCACGATGGGGCACCGTTCGTTAGCGTCTCCGCACAGGGTGATGATCACCTGTTGCTCACGATAGATCTCGAAGTCCAGGGTCTTCGAGGTCTGGCCCGTGATATCGACCCCGGCCTCCGCCATGACTTGCACGGCCCGGGGGTTCACCCCATGTGCCTCCAGGCCGGCGCTGTAAATCTCCCACTGATCGCCCGCCAGGGCCCTGGCCCACCCTTCGGCCATCTGGCTGCGGCACGAGTTGCCGGTGCAGATAAACGCGACCCGTCGCTTTGTCACATTCGTCTCCCCCTATTTCTTGGTCAGGCCCGAAGCAGCTGTAACAGACGTTCTGTCCCGACGGGGTCCGATGCGACCCAGGGAATCAGGGCGCAGCGGACGGCAAGCTGCCGCCGGACCTGCTCGATCAGGGGCAGCTCATAGCTGGCCCGCTGCTGCAGGAGCGGATCGTGCGTGCCGCTGGCCGACAGACTCTGGTTGATGACCCAGCCGTACGGCTCGATGCCGGCGCGGCGGAGGTCCGCCTGGAGCCGCTCAGCCTCAAAGACCGGTGTCGCCTCGGCCAAGGTAACCAGCAGGATGCGGGTAAACGCCGGATCCCGCAGCCTTGGAAGGAGCTGCTTCACCGACTCGGGCGTGTTGTCCGCCTGCATGCCGACCTCACGATGGTACGCCTGGGTCGCATCCAGCAGGAGAATGGTGTGGCCGGTCGGCGCCGTATCGAGGATGACGAAACCGTCCCGGCCCTGCTCGACCATCTCGGCAAAGGCCCGGAAAACGGCGATCTCTTCGGTGCAGGGGGAACGCAGATCCTCCTCCAGAAGCGCCCGCCCCTCGGCATCTAGATCCGTTCCGGCGGTGCCCATGACTTCGGCTGTGTAGGCCGCCACCTCAGCCTTGGGGTCAATCCGGCTGACCGTCAGATCGGGGAGGCCTTTGCCTACCGCATCCGCCACATGGGCCGCGGGGTCTGTGGTGGAAAGATGGACCCGGTGGCCCCGGGACGCCAGTTCAACGGCGATGGCGGCGGCCACCGTCGTCTTGCCGACGCCGCCTTTTCCCATGGTCATGATCACGCCACGGCCCTGCCCGGCGAGGCCATCCACCAGCTCCACAAGGGGGGCTGGCAAGGCTTCTCGGTCGGTGGCAACGCTGTCCGCCTGGATCGTCGAATCGGCCGGCGCCAGCATCTGCCGCAACGCCTCGACTCCGACCAGGGATCGGGGGACCAGGGGAATCTCCTCCCGGGGCAGCCCGGCGAGGGCATCAGGAATCGACCGCAGCGCCGTGTTGCCGCGCAGCTCAAGCGCAGCAGCGATGGGGTCGGCCTGCTCCCGGGCATGGAAAACGCCGTTGATCAGGAGCCACTGGTTGCGAACGCCCAGTTCGGCCAACTCGCCGCTGGCCCGCGCCGCCTCGGTTAGGGCCGCCCGCTCGGGCCGGCTCACGAGCAGCAGGGCGGTGCGGCTGCCGTCGGCTAGGGCCTCGACGGCGGCATGATATAGGTCGCGCTGTCCCTGCAGGCCCGCGAGGGGGCCAAGGCAGGAGCCGCCGTGGGTGTTGGTGTCGATGAACCCCTGCCAGGCCATCGGCAGGGAGAGCAGCCGCAGGGTGTGGCCCGTCGGCGCCGTATCAAAGACGACATGATCGAACGCAGCGGTTGCCGCCGGGTTACCCAGGAGCCGGGCAAACTCGTCAAATGCGGCAATCTCCATGGTGCATGCCCCGGAGAGTTGCTCCTCCATGTTGGCCACGGCAGCCTCGGGGAGAATACCCCGGTAGGGGCTGACGACCTTCTCCCGGTATGCGGCAGCGGCGGCTTCGGGATCAAGGTTTGCGGCCATCAGGTTGGCGACGCCGGGGATGGGCTCTGGAGCCGGCCCCAGTTTCACCTGCAGTACATCATCCAGGTTGGATGCCGGGTCTGTGCTGATCAGGAGTACCCGGCGCCCAATGTCCGCCAGCCTGAGAGCGGTGGCACAGGAGAGTGAGGTCTTACCGACGCCGCCCTTGCCGGTGAAGAAGAGAAACCGCGTAGCTAGGTCGATGAAGCGCATAAAGACCCTTCTTCCTTGATTAGCAGCAGTTGCCGGGCTGAATGACTGTCAGTTCATCGTTATCGTTCGGCGCGGGCATGCCCAGCCGGACAGCGAGGTCAGCCCGGGTCGGGTAGGCACCCTCAAAGGCGACCTGACCGTCGACCAGAACCATGGGCAAGACCTTCAGGCCTCGGGAGTGCATGGCGTTCTTGACCAGTTCCGCAGTGGCGAAGGCTTGGGGCTGTTGGGAGAGGTTGTTCCGCTCGACGTTGACGCCCTGGCCCTTCAGCCAGTCGAGATCGGCTGCAAAGCGTACCAGGACCGGATCAACGCTGGGGCCGCAGACGCCGGTGGAGCAACACATGGCACGCTCAAACACTTGAACCTTGGACATGGTGCATCTCTCCTCATTCTCGTTGATGGAGGCCACGACTCTCTGCCATAGTATGGCGGTTGCATCAAAAATTCTTGTTCAAAGGGCGAAAAAAGAGGAGCGGACTAGGGCCGCTAAAGGACGTCCAACGCTCGGACTTGCGCCAGGAGATCTGGCTTGACCAGGCTGTAGTGGCTCCAGGTACCGGCCACACGGCGGGTGATCAGGTTGGCGTCCAGGAGCACCTTCAGGTGATAGGAAATCTTGGACTGCGTCAACCCTAGCATCTCTTCGAGGTCGCAGTTGCACAGGTCAGCGTGCTGTTCCAGGAGGTGAACGATCTGCACCCGAATCGGGTCACTGAGGGCTTTGGCAAGCCCGGCTAGTCTAGCCGCCTCCGTTTCCGGCAACAGCCTCAGCCCGGGAACACGTTGGCAGCCAGGACCGGAGCACTCGCTCACGCGGGCACCTCCTTCAACAACCTTTCTTGATGTATGTGCCCCCCTAGTATATGCTGGGTACGACCGGATTACAAGTACACAAAGGGTGGTGGCATGGTGCGAGTCTTTCTGGAGCCTGAGGCGGCCGCCTTGATTCGGGAGAGCGGCGGGCAACTGATTCTTTATGAGGCGCCCTTCAGCGGGTGCTGCGGGATTGGCTCCGTGCCCGTTCCGTCCTGGGAAATTGGCCGGCCACGTCGACCTTTGGATGAATACCGGCTGGTAATCTCCGATGGTGTGGAGGTGTACCTGGACAAGCAGTTCGACAGGTCCGACCGGACTGTGCAGGTCCGTTTGACGAAGATGCTCGGGTGGCGGTCCTTGTCGCTCTTTGTTCCCAATTGATGACCGCTCAGACAGATAGCAGACAGTACGTCAGTCACGACGGGCTGTCTGCTATTTTTCATTGTTGTGCTTGACAACGAATCTCGCACCAAATATTATTGCCTCAGACAACGTTGTGTCAGACAACAATCTCGGCGGAGGGTCAACCCTATGGACGAAATGCGTGCGGGGTGGCTATTGCGTGAGGTGGCCCGGCTGCACAGCCAGCTCCAGCGGAACGAGGTCGTCATCTGCTGCGACACTTCCTCGACCCAGTGTCATCTCTTGACCGAACTGGATCGGAGCGGTCCCCTGCCGTTTGCAGAGCTGGTCCAACGGCTTAACACGGACAAAGGGTGGGTCAGCCGTACGGTGGAGGCGATGGCCCAGGACGGGGTGCTCACAAAAGAACCGAAGCCTACTGATAAACGTACCGTTATCGTCGCTCTTACTCCAGCGGGCGGAGCCAAAGCCGCTGAGGTGGGTGCCACACTCAACAGCCAGTCGGGACGGGTCCTGCAGCGCGTTCCTGAGCGGGAGCGGCCCAATGTGCTCAGGGCGCTCGAACTACTGCATCAGGCCCTGGTAAGCGAAAGCACTGGCGACCCGGTTCAGATCCAGCTGGAGGAGGACGTGTAATGGAGACCGTTAACTTCCGCAGCGCCACCGGGGCTGACTGGCCGGCGGTATCGACGCTCCTGACCCAGGCGGAACTGCCGACCGCTGGTGCCGAAGCCCGCCTGGAGCACTTCCTCCTGGCCTTCCGGGGCGAATATCTGGTGGCCAGTGCCGGACTTGAGGTCTACGGAACCACGGCGCTGCTTCGTTCGGTGGCCGTCAGCAAGACGGAACGGGGAACGGGCCTGGGCCAGGAGATTGCTCGCCGCCTGCTCGACCAGGCCTATGAAGCCGGGCTGAAGCTGGTGGCACTCTTGACCACGACGGCCGACCGGTTCTTCCCCCGGTTCGGCTTTGCCACGGTAACCCGTGCGGGTCTGCCGGCCGAGATCTTCGCTTCGCCGGAGTTCCAGGGGGTCTGCCCCTTGTCGTCCACCGTCATGCGGCTTGACCTGGACCGGGCGCCCCTCCTGGTCCGGCCCGCGACGGAGGCAGACATCCCGGCCATCACCCGCATCTACAACCAAGGCATTGAAGACAGGTCCACCCTCGAAACCCAACTCCGTACATACGATGAGCGCCAGCAGTGGCTGTCCGGCCATGGCGAACGTCACCCTGTTACCGTTGCGGTACGGCAGGGTGAGGTAATCGGCTGGGCATCGATCAACCAGTTCAACGTGCGCCAGGCCTACCGATTTGTCGGTGACGTCTCCGTCTACGTGGCTCGTGACGCTCGCCGAACCGGCGCCGGGCTGCGCCTCATGCAGGACCTGGTAGACCGGGCGAAGGGGCTTGACTATCACAAGTTGGTCCTGACCACCTTCCCGCACCTGCCAGCCGTGAAGCTGTATGAAAAGCTGGGGTTCCGACATGTGGGGGATTACCGGGAGCAGGGGCTCCTGGACGGAACCTGGGTCGACACACGGATTATGGAGTTCATTCTCTAGGAGGGTTCCTCGTCATGGTCGCTGCAGTGGGGGTTCGCAAACGTCTTGCCACCTTTACAGGCCTTTCCCGCTCCTTCGGCATCTTCCTTGCTGGCCTTACGATTTCCAAGCTGGGCGATGCGCTTTACATGTTTGCCCTTCCGTGGATCGCCTACGACCTGAGCGGCTCCGCTGTTGTCATGGGCGCCCTGTACGCCACAGAGATCATCCCGATTCTGCTCTTCGGTGCCCTTGCCGGTGTCTTCGTCGACCGGATGGACCGTCGCAAGCTGATGATCATCTCCGACCTGCTGCGTGGGCTGATCGTGACCGCCATTCCAATCTTGGCGCTGCTCGGGATGCTCCAAGTCTGGCACCTGTTCGTCGTGGCCTTCTCCCTGGCGCTCATCTCACTGATGTTTGACGTGGCAACGACCATTGCCATTCCGGAACTGGCCGGCAACGACTTGACCCGGGCAAATGCGGCGCACCAGCTGATTATGCAGCTTGGCTCGATGGGCGGCCCTGCTCTTGCTGGTCTGGTGATCGCAGCGTTCGGCGGCTACGGCGCCATGTGGATAAACGCACTCTCCTTCGGCGCAACGCTAGTGGCCATCCTGATGTTGCCCGCCTTCAAAAAGGTGAACAGCGGAGCCACCACCAGCGGCGTGTTTACCGGCATGGTGGAAGGGTTCCGGTGGCTGTGGGGCAACGCTGTGATCAAGGTGCTCAGCTTCCAGGCCATGATCGGCAACTTCGGTTTCGGCATGGTCAGCGCTGTACTCATGTTCTACCTGCGCAGCGTGCTGGGCCTCACCTCAGAGATCAGCGGCCTGAACTACTCGATGTTGGGTGTGGGCGGCGTCATCGGCTCGCTGGCGATTGTGCCCCTGACCCGGCGGTTCCGGCGTGGCCAACTCTATCCTGCCATGCTGCTCTTGGGCATGACCGGCCTGCTGATTATGGCGATGGTCCGGACCTGGTGGGCACCCGGCCTTGGCTTCGGTATGGTGTCAGCCTGCAACGTGGCCTGGGTCGTGCTCTCCACGTCGGTGCGTCAGGAGAATATCCCGTCCGATCTGATGGGGCGGGTACTCTCGTTCACCCGGGTGCTATCCACCGCTGCGATGCCGGTTGGCGCCACGCTGGGCGGCCTTCTGGTGGAACGGTTTGACCCGATGGTTGTCTTCTTGATTGCTGCGGGCACCAAGCTGGCTGAGGCGATGATCGCTCGGTTCTCTGCGATGCGGGCCCTGTAACGGGCCAAAGAAACGGAGGGTTCCGAAATGGATGCACATGAGACGCGTACAGTTGTCCGGAATCGATACGCACAGACCGCTCAGGAAGGTGGCTGCTGCGCCACACCGACGAGGCCTGATTCGACCGGATGTTGCGGGGGCGGCAGCATCATCTCTGTTGCAGATCTTGCCAAGACGATCGGTTATTCCGATGATGAACTGGCGGTGGTCCCCGCTGGGGCGAACCTCGGGCTGGGCTGCGGCAACCCCCAGGCCATTGCATCGATCCGGCCAGGCGAAACAATGCTCGACCTGGGATCGGGTGCCGGTTTCGACTGCTTCCTCGCTGCCCGCCAGGTGGGGGAGAGCGGCCGTGTCATTGGGGTCGACATGACGCCCGAAATGCTAGCGAAGGCCCGGGCGAACGCCCGGACCGGCGGATGGCAAAACGTCGAGTTCCGCCTGGGCGAGATCGAGCACCTGCCTTTGGCGGATCAGAGCGTAGACGTGATCATCTCCAACTGCGTCATTAACCTGTCGCCCGAGAAGCCTTTGGTCTTCCGGGAGGCGTTCCGGGTGTTGAAGCCCGGCGGCCGCCTCGCCGTTTCCGATATGGTGGCGAGTATGGCGCTGCCGCCCGAAGTGCAGCAGGACCTGGCGCTTTACGCCGGGTGTATCGCCGGGGCGGCTACGATCCAGGAGCTTAACACAATGCTGGCCGAGGTCGGGTTCGTGGAGATCAACATTACTCCCAAGGACAGCCGTGAGCTACTGCAGACCTGGGGCACCGATACGAGGCTGGAAGACGTGGTCTTCTCGGCAAATATCCAGGCCGTTCGCCCGCGATAGAGTGAACGCTGGTGACTAGCAGACACCTCTCTTGATAGTCGGCTATCCACGAAAGCCGCACCGTTTTTGCGCACTACAAAGGCCGAGGACGTCATCCTCGGCCTTTGTATGCGTCGCCGTCGTCGCATCAGGGAGGACGCCACCGCCCGCCCTTGGGGATGTTAGCAGGCAACGCGGCAAACGACGCCGAAGTCATGGTAGTGGCTTAAACGCGGGAGAGGTGATGCGTCTGTCGGATTGGCTGGAACAACTGCATCACTGGGCCATCACCGAGCGTCAGCCACGGCTGACGGCAAAGACGCTGAAAGACTACAGCCAAGATCTGAGGAACTTTGCGAGGTGGGTTGACACCGCTCGAGGTCAGCCATTTCTGCCCGCACTACTTAGGCATGAGGATGCCGAAGCATGGAAGCAGCACGAACTCGCCCGAGGGCGTCGCCCCAGTAGCATCAACCGGGCCCTGGCCGCCTTGCGTTTTCTTGCCGAATGGCTGAAGAAAACCGGACAGACGGAGGATCGGCTGCTAGACAAACTGAAGCAGGTCCCACGCGAAGAAGTCGAAAGCTATCGATGGCTTGAACTCACAGAGATCGTTCGGCTCTATCGGGCCATTAGGACGGTGCCGGGATGGAGCGACCGTCGCCGCGTCATGACAGAAGCTCTACTCCGAATCATGCTGGAGGCCGGCCTTCGAGTCGATGAAACGGCAAATCTCCGCCTGGACGATCTCTCCCTGACCCCCTTGGACCAAGCGCACCTAACAGTGCGAGCCGGAAGAGGCGGCCATAGTAGACGAGTTCCATTCGGGCAGGATCTTCAACAATCCCTCACGGCATGGCTCGCGCTACGTAAAGGCAGCACTCCATGGCTCTTCCCTGGCTCAAGAGCGTCTCGATTAGGGCACAGTGCCATTGGCAATTCGGTGCGGGTGCTGGCAAAGACCGCTGGCATCCAAGCAGTGACGTGCCAGACCCTACGGGTTACCTGCGGGCACATGCTCTACCTCAAGACGAAGAATCTGTGGATCGTAGCAGCCCTGATGGGCCACTTTTCCGCCGACGGACAACCGCTCCCTTCTGGCTGCGCCAACTATGTGTACCGGCCTGGCCAGGAACTGGAAATGCCGGATCTGGACGCCTATCTTTGTGAGTGACAAGACAAACACAACAAATGTTGAAAGAGCGGCCCAGGCAACTACTAGCCTGTTGGCCGCTCTCGTGCTGTGAATGGGGTCCTTGAAGATTGGCGCCGCGTGACTTCCGATCAGGTATGGGCACGGACAGATAAATCCGCCACAATGCGGACAAATAACTCCGTCCGTAACAAGCGGCCTGTGTTTCGCAGAGGTATTTCTTAGATTATCTTGGACACGGGGGATTTCCATGCTGATCAGTGAACTGGCTGATGCCTTTCTGACCGCAAATCAGAACAGTTACTTGGCCAACACTCGCCGAGCCTATGGTTACGACCTTGGCTTATTCACCCGCGCCTTTCCCGAACTCCCCGTTGAGGAGATCACCGTTCAGCATCTACGGGCATTCCTGACAGCCACGGCCGTCCTGGCCCCGTCCACTCTCGCCCGGCGGCAGGCAACGCTCCGCTCCTGCTTCGGCTGGGCATTTCGTAACGACCTGGTGGGCGCTGACCCAACCGGAAAGCTGGAGCCGATCAAGGTTCCGCAACGAGACCCGCGGCCCCTAACGGAAGCCCAGGTGGAGGCCATTCTGGCGGCGGTACCCACCGCCGAGAAGCGTAACCGCCTCTTCTTCACCTTGCTCTATGAGACAGGGATGCGCGTCGGGGAGGCGCTGGGGCTGCAGGTGCAGCAGGTGAACCTCAACGAAGTAGACGGTGGATACCTCCGGGTAATCGGCAAGGGCGACAAGGAACGGATCGTTCCCTTGATCGACGCCCCGCGCACGGTCCGGCTGCTGCGCGAGGTCTTGAAGAAGGTTGGTACCGTGGGCCCCCTCTTCCGTGGAGACGCCAGTAAGGGTGGCCACGCCGGCCAGGCGCTGGACTACACGACCATGTACTATCACTTTGAGCGATACGTGGCGGCCGTACAGGAGAAGCACGCCGGTTCGTTCCAGGGGGAAGCCGAACCCATTACGATTCACCGCTTCCGACACACCTTTGCGACTCTCCGGCTAAAGGACGGGGTGAGCCTGCCTTCCGTGCGGAAACTTCTGGGGCACAAGAACCTCCAGACCACCCTCCGGTACGCTGAAACGGACCTCGATACGATCAAAAAGGAGCTCTCCGAGGCCCGGCGCCGCCGCAACCGTAGATAGCCTCGCAGGGACAAAGGGCGCTTCGTCCGAAGATTGGTAAAGCAGCTTGTACCCAGCAAGGGAGGCAGCCTACCGCCATGGCGTCCATCGAACGGACAGCGTACCCACGCCTAAAGCGAGCACCGACCGCAAAAGAGCTTCAGGAGGTTTATACGCCGACGCCCCGGGAGACACAGTTTGCCTACGGCGGTGCCCGTGGCCCGGAACCCCTGCTTCACATTTTGGTCCTACTGAAGGTATTCCAACGGCTGGGCTACTTCCCGAGCGTTAATGACGTTCCTGCGCCGATCGTCAACCACATCAGGCAGCATCTGAGCCTTTCGCCCGATGTACAGCCTGACGTTTCGCCCAGAACCCGCTACAAGCACCATGTAGCCATCCGGGAGTATCTGGAGATCATCCCGTTTGGGAGCCACGCACGTCGCGTCTGTACGGGGGCGGTCTACCGTTCAGCTCACGTCATGGATAACCCGGCGGACCTGATCAACGTAGCCATTGAGGAACTGATCAAGGAGCGATGTGAGCTTCCCGGGTTCACCACGCTCGACAAGTTGGCCAGGCGCATCCGCACCCTGGTGAACCGGCGATTCTTCAATACCGTGTTGTCCCGGTTGTCGGCCGATGAGCAGCGCCAGCTTGACCGGCTGCTAACTCCCGATGATCCCAACCACAAGAGCACCTTTCACTACTTCAAAGAGCCACCAAAGAGCGCCACCCTGAGCCACATGCACGAGCTGCAGGTGCGCTTCTCCTGGCTTCTTACCATAGGCGACGTGGAGCGGGTTCTGGAGGGGATCCCGAATGCCAAGATCAAGCACTTTGCGGCAGAGGCTCGAGCCCTTGACGCCGCAGAGTTACGGGATTTCACGCCGCCAAAGCGATACACCCTTGTGCTCGCCATGTTGCAGCGGGCTCGGATCACTGTCCGCGACAACCTGGTGGGGACCTTCCTGAAGCGGATCGGCGCCATTCACAACCGTGGCAAGCAGGCCCTGGCGGAACTCCAGGAAAAGCACCGGGCCAAGACAGAGCGGCTGATCTCCGTGTTTGCGGAGGTCCTTCAGACCTCAGAGAACAGCCAAGCCGACGACGCCTCCCTTGGCCGCCAGGTGAAGGACTTGCTGGCCGCCCGCGGCGGCGCCGGCGTCCTGCTGGACGACTATGAATCCGTCTCGGCCTACAGCGGCAACAACTACCTGCCGCTACTCTGGAAGTTCTACAAGAGCCATCGTTCGGAGCTTTTTCGCATGGTTCGGCTGCTCACCATCAAGCCAACGACTCGGGATCGGTCGTTGATGACCGCTCTGGATTTCCTGCTCGAGAACGAAAACCGACGCAGCGAGTTCCTCAAAGCTGACCTGGACCTCTCCTTTGCCAGTGACCAGTGGATCCGCACCGTCCTGGTTCGGCAGAATCGTGAGATCGTCTACAATCGGCGCCACCTGGAAGTCTGCGTGTTCTCCCACATCGCCGCCGAGCTGAAGAGTGGTGACCTGTGCGTACAGGGGTCCGAGAACTTCGCTGACTACCGCGACCAACTGCTACCCTGGAGCGACTGCGAACCCATGGTGGCCCAGTACTGCCGAGAGATGGGCTTCGAGGCTACCCCCAGCACCTTCGTGGAGCAGCTGCGCACTTGGTTAACGCAGACAGCCCTGGACGTGGACCGCAACTACCCGGACAACGGCCAGGTCGTCATCAGCGAAAGCGGAGAGCCGGTCCTGAAACGAATCCCACGGAAAGAGCTGTCGCGGAGTGTCAGGGACCTCGAAAACACGATCCTTGAACGGATGCCAGAGCGGAACATCATCGACGTGCTGTGCAATGGTCAGCACTGTACGAACTGGACCCGCCACCTTGGTCCCCTCTCGGGGTCCGATCCAAAGTTGGAGAATGCCGTCGAGCGTTACATCATCACCGCTTTCAGC
Source organism: Symbiobacteriaceae bacterium (assembly GCA_027356675.1). The sequence continues at coordinate 17,151 of DAHVXO010000241.1, forward strand.
TATGGATGCAACCTTGGACCAGCTCAGGCGGCCCGCCATATGCGCGGGTTGGTAACGGCCCATCAGATCTCGTTCGTCAACCGCCGCCATGTCACGGCCGCCAAACTGGACGAGGCGATCCGAGATGTCATCAACCAGTACAACCGCTTCGGCCTCCCCAAGGTGTGGGGCGACGGGTCTACCGCTGCTGCCGATGGTACGAAGTTTGATCTATACGAAGAGAACCTGGTCTCCGAGTACCATATCCGCTATGGCGGCTACGGCGGGATCGCCTACCACCATGTCTCCGACACCTACATCGCCCTGTTCAGCCACTTTATCCCCTGCGGTGTATGGGAAGCTGTGTACATCATCGACGGGCTCCTAAAGAACAAGTCGGACATTCAGCCCGACACGGTCCATGCAGACACCCAGGGCCAGTCACTTCCCGTGTTCGCATTGGCCCATCTCCTAGGCATCAAGTTGATGCCGCGCATCCGCAACTGGAAAGACCAGAAGTTCTTCCGTCCCAGCAAGGATGCGATTTACAAGCACATCGACCCGCTCTTTGGCGACGAGGTGGACTGGGAGCTCCTCGAAACCCACTGGCAGGATCTCCTGCAGGTGGTCCTCTCCATCAAGGCTGGCAAGGTGTTACCCTCCACTCTGCTTCGCAAGCTGGGCAACAACAGCCATAAGAACCGCCTCTACAGGGCCTTTCGTGAACTTGGCCGGGTAATGCGAACGGTGTTCCTGCTGCGCTATATCACCGACATCCAGCTCCGGGAGCAGATCACCGCCACCACCAACAAGGTGGAAGCCTACAACGGCTTTACGAAGTGGGTCTTCTTCGGTGGTGAGGGTGTCATCTCCGAAAACGACCCTGAAGAGCAGGAAAAGCGAATCAAATATAAGGACCTTGTGTCCAACATCATCGCCGTCCAGAACGTGGTGGACATGACCTACGCCCTGCGGGAGTTGAAGCGAGAGGGGTATGAGGTTAATCGGGAGGACGTGGCCGGCCTCAGTCCGTACCTGACCAGGCACATCAAGCGGTTTGGGGACTACTACATCGACCTTGGGAACGCCCCACAGCCACTCGACAGCGATATGTCAGTACCCGTGTAGCCACATCAAAGGCTGGGACATCCTCCCAGTCTAATTCCCATTTTGTCACGTATCTCGGCTGAACCCCCTCTTCTGGGGATTCGGCCACCCACTGATCAACGATGAAGCAGTCGGATCCCATAGCCCTTGCAACGCCGCCCACTACCAGATGCCCGCTGTGAAGACCTGTGGTTTCAATGTCATAGCTGAGCAGCGGCGATTTCAGGTCTGGATGATCCGGGAACATGGGAGCAGGGCGGGCAAGTGTAACTGCTCGGTGGATCACGGGCCGGTCCCCCTCTGGTAATAGTGGTGTTGGGCAGTACCACGGCATGAGCCTGGTGGTTTCCGGGTGGTTCTCTCAATGCAGGTCGGGATACAGCCGTTTGTACGCGCGATTTACGAACTCCTCGGCACGATCCAGTGCGGTCCAGAGGTCAGGGCGCCACCGCTCAAGCAGTTGCTCGCCCGTCGGCGTTAGGGAGATCAGCCGGTTAGTCTTGTCTCTTGCTACGGCACCGAAGTTCTCCTCACCGAGTTGCTGGATGGCCCGCTGAATCAGCTTGTACCGGGGCCAATGCTCAGGGGAGCGCAAGCCTTCTGGAAGGTAACTGATCTGCCCGGTTGCGCCGTAGATCAACTCTCGAACCGGTCCCACCGAAGCCGCACCGTGGTGGTGAAGGCTCCAGAGCACCAGCCACCTATACAGCACTGTCATGTTGATCGTGAGACCGCACGATTCGGCAGTAGGCCGCCCAACGAGCTGTTTCACGGTGCGGAGAAAGTGCCTGCTAGACGCCAGTGCCCCGAGAGGTCCAACCAGGTCGACCTTTTGCTTGTCAAGTTCCGTTAACCCTTTTGAGGTGACTCGGTAACGCGTGTACTGTTGGTTATAGCGACGGCCCACGGGGGAACGGACATCGGCCGTCTTCGCTTCAGGTTGAGATACCATCACTTTGACCAAGTCGTCGTCCCGTAGGGGCACGAGAATGCCGTAGGAGGTTCCCTCTGGGGTGTACCCTCCATAGAGGGTATCGTCTGAAAGAGAAGTCCACCCTAGTTCCGTCGTCAAGTGCATCCGAAAGTCCTCGGGCGTGGCGCCCTGTGGCCGCTCGCTGAGCAGCTGGAGGATTACTACGCGTCCAATGTGGGAAGCAGTGATGGTGGCCAGGGGCATTCTTGCCAGTGAGTCCTGAAGGCTGCTCTTTGCTGACAACTCTACTACCTCCTGCGAGAGAAGGGGGGGAGGGCCCCCATCGCTCGATGATGTTGGTTCCTTGGCCCCGTGCAGAACTTTTCCGTTGGCAGGGCGCTTGCTTTTTGGCTGTGGGCATCTCTGCCCCGTAGTGTGGAATACCCCAATCCGTGTAACTCGGATTGGGGTATTCCACAGGGATGCCGCAATTCCCTTTGTTTTTGCCATCAGAAACGTTGTCCGGATGATCTCTGAGGGCGAGCGGATGTGTGGTCTGTACCCGTCTATGCTATGTTCGAAGCATGTCGGCCACCGGGCAGCCGTGCATCTGGCCGGAGAAATGTGGTTTATGGTTGGACGTGCCTATAACGGTCGTATCGACCCAGATGTTACCATAACGGTACATCCTGGCAATCGGAACAGTTTTTCAGGGGTAACCCACAGATTCGTGTCAAAACCCGACACTAGTTATGTCGACCGCCTGGGGGCCGGCTGCACTGCCGGAAAGTTGGCCTATCGGCCGTGCTTCCCCGGCCAGGACATGCTATCGGTAGAGTGGGGGATCTGAGCCGACCAAAACCCCGCCGATTCGGCCACTCCGGTGATAACTCGACCCGGCCAGTTGACAGGGGCCATTCCGGCAAAGTCTTGGCCTGCCTGCTCTCCATTCAGTTGACATAAGTCATGACGGGTTTTTGCACGAATCTATGTAGTCCCAGTTTCAGCGCGTCCGATTCGCCAGGAAATCCGCAGACGGGGTGAATCTGGTGAGGCGGTTTCTTGCATGTCTCCTGGTCGTTTGCGTTGCGGTGGCCTCCCTGGCAATCCGGCAGTCCTACGCTTTCGAGCCGCCCGAGGGATGGCACATGGTCTCAGCCAAAGAGGGAGCGGCCCTAACCCACAACGTAAGGGCATCTGCTCAATACCAGGCTTTCATTAGGTCCCTGACGACCGCGTACACTCCTGAAATGGAAGCCATCGTCATGGGGCATGGGGACAAGGCCTTTGTTTACTATCCGATTAAGTATCTCGACCAGAACAACGGCAGTCTCTTCATGGCGGTGGTCGATCAGAAGACGGGGAGCGTCCTTGAAACCATGACCTGGCTGGTGGAGAGAGCCGGGGCCGGGCACCGAGCCCGGGTCCGGGTACAGGATCAGTCGGTGATGGACGTGATGATCGACGATCAGGGGACTGTGGTCGCTGGCTGGTATGTAGATGCGAACGGCAAGCAAGTGGATGCGGCCGGAGCGAACTATGTGAAAGAAGGCACCTCAAACCTCGATCAGGTGCGCTCAGCTCTGCTCGGTTCGGAAAAGGCTGCTGGCGGCGTCGAGACACAGAGCTTGCGCTGCCTGAATGACTGCTTGAGCAATGCGGGGGTACCGCTTTTCCTGATTACGCTGGTCGCCATGGTGTGTGCGATCGCCTGTGCCGTCACGGCCGGCCTCGGCTGCGCTATCTGCTTGGGCGCCACGCTGGGTGCTTGGGCCAGTGTCGGGACTACTTGCTTGCGCCGCTGCGGCTACAGCATATAGGAGGTGGCAACCTTGAAATGGTGGGTTCCCTTTGCTATCGCCGCAGTGATAGCAGCCCTGGCCACTGCCTTTGCCCTCCCGTGGTGGGCAACCGTTCAGGAGAAGTACCAGATCACCGGTCCCACGCTGTGGGATAGTGCATCCATAATGGCAGGCCTGGCGCTGGGGACCCTCTTACGCGTGGGGCTTGGAAGGGGAGTGCCCAGCCGGGCGCAGGGCTTGTCTATGATGGCAGTCCTAGTGCTCTTGGGGCTGCTAACCTTCCTGCCCTGGTCGGGTGAATCGGTGGTACGGGTCATTCTCCTCCCCATAGGCGCTCTGGTGACGGCCGCATGGGGAATCTCAGGGACGCGAAGAGATACTCACCAGTAGCCAGCACATCATCGCCCCCCGGGATCCACACAGGAGCCCGGGGGGCGATAGTTTGCTTTGGGCGCGGCAAAGCAGGACGTCGCAACTGGCTATGAGGCGCGACGTCCGTGGGCAGTTCTTCTCCTGGTCGGCGGGTTCGGCAAATGCCTGATTCGCCTTCGCTCCTCCCACTGAATGGCCTCCCACCGGTAGCGGGACCAAAAATGATGTAGTACAGAGATTACAGAGGTGTCGGTAACACCGACTTTTTCGGCGTCTGACAGAGGATTTCGGTACATTGTGAAGAATCTTCGCCATAGTTATTCCAGGCTCGATTCATTAACTTCACAACTGCGGGAGGCTCTCGGTGTTGACCTACTCGATGCTGATGATCTCTGCGGATCTGCCTGACGTGCCGCCCGAGCTTCCAGCTCAGCTGCGGGCCCTTTTGATGGCAATCGCCGTCCGCGACCGAGGCACATACTCCCACATGCGCCAAGTAGCCTTCCTCGTCGATCGACTCTCGGATTGGCTCGGTCTTCGGGAACTGGAACGCTGTGAGGTGACTGTTGCGGCCATGGTGCACGACATTGGCAAACTGGGCGTTCCGGAAGCGATCCTGCTGAAGAGCGGCCGCCTTTCGGAGCGTGAAATGCGGGAGTTGGCTACGCACGCTGAACTCGGGGCGTCGATGCTCCTGCGGGTCGGCACCGAGGAAGAGGTTGCCAGAGCCGTTCTGCATCACCACGAGTACTTTGATGGAGGCGGATATCCCAGAGGCCTACGGGGCAGTGAAATCCCGCTAGGTTCACGGCTGATCGCCGTGGCTGATGCATACGACTCGATGACCAGCCCACGCAGTTACAGGCCGGGACTTCATTCCAACATCGCCGTAACAGAGATCAACCGATGCATTGGTACGCAATTCGACCCGGATGTCGCCGGCGCTTTCATCGAGATGCTCAAGGCTGCGCAGGCAGATGAGGAACAGTGGGCTATTCGACCTGGTTCAGACCCAGCGGCGACAGCCGGCCCGACCCTCGCGTTGCGGTTAGGCGGGGTTCGGCGCCTCAGGATGGTGGCCGACGGCGCCAAAGGAGAAGTACATACCGGGTAGGAAGGCGATTGTCGTGAAAGTCGTATACATCAACCCGTTCCTGGGGGCTGCAATCGCGGTGCTCCAGGCGGAGACTCATGCCGAGGTACGCAAGGGGACGATCGGCATGGCAGATGGCCCCCTGGTCTCGGACGACGTTACCGTTCTGGTCGGTGTGACCGGTCGGGTCCGGGGTGTGGTACTGCTCAATGTCAGCGAGAGGACCGCCAAAGAGCTGGTGGGTGCGATGCAGGGAACCCCAGTGGCTGTTTGGGACACGCTGGCCGAGTCCGGGATCGCAGAGTTAGGCAACGTGATCACCGGCCGGGCCAGCTCCGAACTGGAGAGCGCCGGTTACCCATGTACGATCTCGCCACCTACCGTTGTAATCGGGCGTGGGACACAGATCTCCACCATCCACATACAGCGGTTGGTAATCCCTTTGGAGACAAGACATGGCGCCATATCGGTCCACGTGGCACTTCAAGAGTAGCGAGCCGGGGCCGGGGGGATTCGATGCGCAGCCCTGAATTGGACCGGCCTGATGCCCGCCTCGCTTATCTCCGAACTCGGATTCTTCTTCAGGCCCGAAGAGACGGGGGTGCTCCCTTGGACGGGCATGCGAAACCCTTACAGCACGCCAGGCAGACCCACGCCTATTACCGGACCTTACGACTCTTAATGCGGATCCATCGGCTAGGGCAACGTTGCGGGTCACAAGTGCTTCTCGGCACGGCCGGGAGGCTCCGGCAGGTGGTCCGTGAGTGGTATCGGCAAAGTCCCGCCCGCCGGGAGTTCATTGGCTCGGTGATCATCGCCATGGCGGGGCAAGACGAAGGACGTACCAGACGCCTCCTGGACCGCGTGGAAGCACTTGGACATCGGTTGCATGCCTCTGGGCTGGTTGAAGCCATCGTCATATGGAGACAGGAGCTTAACGAGGCCTTGGCCCATCTGCGCGTCACGGCGGTGGCTCCGGCGGATGATCACAACCAGGAGCAAAAGCACTGACTCCATCCCCGGGATGGTCCGCGACGGTTATTCTATTTGCTTTTCACCGCCGGTTCGCCCGGATGACCTGTTCACCATCAAGATGGCCCGCCATGAGAACTAGCAGTTCTCTGGCGGGCCATTCTTCTGCCCCAACTTACGCCAGGTCTTCGAAAGCCTCGACGGCGGCCTCCCTGGAGTTGAACATAACCCGGCGCCAATCATCGGGCTGGAGCAGCTGGTTGCTTGGCAACCCAACATCACAGCCAATCAGACGCTCATCCCCTTCCAAGACCCTGACCCATGCCCACCCAGCACGCTCATCTTCGACTAGCCCCTTGACCATCCGGAGTCTGTGCCCAGGTCCAGGGAGAACCGTAACCAGGTCGACCAACCGTTGGGGGGATGGCGTTAAGAAACACACAAACCGATTCCCCCTGGCCTCAGAATAGATATCGCAGTATGACTCCAGAGACCAACAAACCGACGGCCGCACCGGCGATCAGGCTCCATCTGCGTGCTCGTTTCTTAGCTTCGGCAAGCTCCCAAGGCAGCCCATGCGCTTGCCCATCGGGGTTGTCCATGTCGACCCAGCCGCTGCCGTGGATACGCATTTCGGGCCGCTTTCTCTCGGCGTTCCAGCGCACCTCAACCCCTGCTTCGCGAAGGGCTTCCTCAAGAATTGCCAGTTCAGCTTGTATTCGAGCGCCAGGCAAACCCAGCGCCACCTTCACGATCCGCCACCTTACCTCGGCATGAAGTACCGACATCAAGGCCCGTGCCAGAACCTCACCGTCGCCAGCTTCATCGGGTTGAAGCTGGCGCCATGTCTCCCAAAGCATCTCTTCTGTACGGCTGCGAAGTTCAACGGACTTCGTCATAAGGTCTCTCCTGCCTTGAGGGCAAGACGGCTAGGCCGTCTCACCAAGCTCTTGGGGCTTTCTCCAGCAATCCAAAATCATCACAAGTTTTGTCGCTGCTTGGCGCTCGTACCATGAGCGCTGAACGACATACATGCGCCGGGTGGGTCGGTCGACAAGGAGTACCGCTGTGGCCACCCTGCCATCCTTACCGATCGGGAACCCCCTCAGATCCTGGTGCTGC